>NZ_JAAAPJ010000020.1 GCF_009909145.1 Corallococcus silvisoli | reverse complement strand
CTTGCCGTGGTCCACGTGCCCAATCGTTCCGATGTTCACGTGGGGCAGGCTGCGATCGAACTTTTCCTTGGACATGAACCGCTCCTCACGACGTCGCCGGTGCAACTCCGGCGGTCTAGGACTTCGAGAGAACTTCCGAGGGGTGCTGCGTGTGCTTCAAAGCCGCTAGAAGGTCAACACAATTCGCCCGGCGGCCTCCCCACCTGGCGGGAAGTCAGTAGCTCGGGTTGAGCGCTGACTTGGGCGCCGGGGCGTAGTGCTTGAACTGCATGGTGTAGGTCGCCCTTCCCTGGCTCTTGCTCCGCAGGTCGGTCGAGTACCCGAACATGGCGGCCAGGGGCACCTCCGCCTGGATGGCCTGCACGCCGCCAGGCCGGGGGGTCATGCCCAGGATCTTCCCGCGCCGGCCGTTCAGGTCGCCAATGACGTCGCCCATGGCCATCTCCGGGGTGACGACCTCCGTGGCCATGATGGGCTCCAGGAGGACCGGGGTGGCCGCGCGGACCGCGTCCTTGAAGGCCATGGAGCCGGCGATCTTGAACGCCATCTCCGACGAGTCCACGTCGTGCATGGAGCCGTCGTAGGCCTCCACCTTCACGTCCACCATGGGGTAGCCCGCCACGGGGCCGTTCTGCATGGCCTCCTTCGCGCCGTCGCGCGCGGCGTCCACGAACTCCTTCGACACGGCACCGCCGGTGATGCTGTTGACGAACTCGAAGCCCTTGCCGGGCTCGTTGGGCGACACGCGCAGGTTGATGTGGCCGTACTGGCCCTTGCCCCCCGCCTGGCGGATGTACTTGCCCTCGGCCGTCTTCGTCGCCGTCACCGTCTCGCGGTAGGCCACCTGCGGCTTGCCTATGTTCGCGTCCACCTTGAACTCACGCAGGAGCCGGTCGACGATGATCTCCAGGTGCAGTTCGCCCATGCCGGCGATGAGCGTCTGGCCCGTCTCCTCGTTGGTGCGCACGCGGAAGGACGGGTCCTCCATGGCCAGCCGCTGCAGCGCCTGGATGATCTTGTCCTGGTCCGCGGTGGACTTCGGCTCGATGGCGATGTCGATGACCGGCTCGGGGAACTCCATCCGCTCCAGGATGATCTGCTGCTTGTCGTCGCAGAGCGTGTCGCCCGTGCTCGCGAGCTTCAGGCCCACCACCGCGCAGATGTCACCGGCGTAGCACTCGGTGAGCTCGTCCTTCTTGTCCGCGCGCATCTGCACGAGCCGGCTGACGCGCTCGCGCTTGCCCTTCACGGAGTTCCACACCGCCGTGCCCGCCTCCAGCTTCCCCGAGTAGACGCGCAGGAACGTCAGCGTCTGCGAGGAGAAGGACGGGTCGTTCATGATCTTGAACGCCAGCGCGCTGAAGGGCGCGTCGTCGCGCGTCTCGCGGATGGCGTCCTCGCCCTTTGGCGTCTTGCCGTGCACCGGCGGGATGTCCAGCGGGCTGGGCAGGTAGTCCACCACCGCGTCCAGCAGCGGCTGCACGCCCTTGTGCCGGAACGCCGAGCCGCAGAACACGGGGAACAGCTTCAGCCCCACGCAGCCCTTGCGGATGGCGCCGCGCACCTCGTCCTCGGTCAGCTCGTGGCCCTCGAGGAACTTCTCCGTCAGCGCGTCGTCCTGCTCCGCCGCGGCCTCCAGCAGCTCCCCGCGCGCGGTGTCCGCGGCCGCGCGGTAGTCCTCCGGGATGTCCACGACGTCGAAGCGGCTGCCCTGCTCCTGCTCCTGGAACACGAGCGCCTTCATCCGGACCAGGTCGATGACGCCCTTGAGCTTGTCCTCGCTGCCCAGCGGCAGCTGCATGCGCACGGGGCGCGCGCCCAGCTTCTCGCGGATGGTGCCGACGGACATCTCGAAGTCCGCACCCACCCGGTCCATCTTGTTGATGAAGCAGATGCGCGGGACCTTGTAGCGGTCCGCCTGGCGCCACACCGTCTCCGACTGCGGCTCCACGCCGTTCACCGCGTCGAACACGGCGATGGCGCCGTCGAGCACGCGCAGCGAGCGCTCCACCTCGATGGTGAAGTCCACGTGCCCCGGCGTGTCGATGATGTTCACGCGGTAGCGCTGACCCGACCGCTCCCAGAAGGCGCTGATGGCGGCGGACGTGATGGTGATGCCGCGCTCGCGCTCCTGCACCATCCAGTCCGTGGTGGTGGTGCCTTCGTGCACCTCGCCCATCTTGTGGATGGCGCCTGTGTAGAACAGGATCCGCTCGGTGGTGGTCGTCTTGCCGGCATCGATGTGCGCCATGATGCCGATGTTGCGATAGCGCTCGAGGGGGAACTCACGGGCCATGATTCAGTTCCTTCCTGGAAGGGCGGGATGGACCGAAGCGGCCCGCGTCACCCACCCACCGGACATCTCAAAGATCCTGCCAGCCTGACAAACAAAACCGCCCGGACGCCAAGCAGCGCATCCGGGCGGCGACCGCGAAGCCCCTGACGGGACCTACCAGCGGTAGTGCGCGAAGGCCTTGTTCGCCTCCGCCATCTTGTGCGTGTCTTCACGCTTCTTCACCGCGTTGCCGCGGTTGTTGGCGGCGTCCATGATCTCGCCGGCCAGCTTCTCCTGCATGGTCTTCTCACCGCGCGCCTTGGCGTAGGAGATGATCCAGCGCATGCCCAGCGCGACGCGGCGATCCTGACGGACCTCCACGGGCACCTGGTAGGTGGCGCCACCGACTCGGCGGCTCTTCACCTCGAGCACGGGCTTGACGTTGTCCAGGGCCTTCTTGAACGTCTTGAGGGGGTCTTCCTTCGCGCGCTCCTCCATGAGGGCGAAGGCGCCGTAGCAAACGCCCTCCGCGATGGACTTCTTCCCCTTGCGCATCAGGTCGTTGACGAACTTGGTGACGAGCCGGTCCTGGAACTTCGGGTCCGGGAGGATCTTCCGCTTGGCGACTACGCGACGACGAGGCATCTCTTCTCTTCCCTTACGCCCCACTCCCCTCACCCGAGGGAAGCCTTGTACGGGGCTTCAAGAATGGCTTGTGACTTCCAGGGACACTCCCCAGGGTGTGGGGCCAGCGTCCGACACTGCTTCAATGACAGCGAAGGTGTTCCGCGCCAACGACGCGCGGGGACCGACTAGCTGGGACGCTTCGCGCCGTACTTCGAACGGCTCTGCTTGCGACCGGCAACGCCCACGGAGTCCAGCGTGCCGCGGATGATGTGGTAGCGAACACCCGGGAGGTCCTTCACACGGCCACCGCGGATCATGACCACCGAGTGCTCCTGGAGGTTGTGACCCACGCCGGGGATGTAGGAGGTGACCTCGATGCCGTTGGTCAGACGCACGCGGGCCACCTTGCGGAGGGCCGAGTTCGGCTTCTTCGGGGTCGTGGTGTAGACGCGCGTGCACACACCGCGCTTCTGGGGGCACTCCTTCAGGGCAGGGCTCTTGCCCTTGATGTTGAGCTTCTCGCGGCCCTTGCGGACGAGCTGGCTGATGGTCGGCACTGAAACCTCTTCTTCGTGGGAACCCCGCGTCCGGCTACACGAATGCGGAGCATATCTACCTACAGGCTACACAAAAGGCCCGCGAGTATAGGGAGGGCCCCCCGGGTGTCAAGCATGGCCTGCCCCTGGGCCTGAACCGGCCAGAGGACCCGGGCGTATTTCCCCGACACCCGAAAAACCTGGGACTGCGACGACGGTCGGACGCTCTACTCCCTTACGCCCCTAGAAGTCGAGGACCATCACGATCGCGTCCTCGCCCTCGTCCGCGTAGTAGTTCGGGCGGACTCCGACAGGCCGGAAGCCCAGCGAGCGGTAGAGGTTGAGGGCGGACTCGTTGCCCCGGCGCACCTCCAGGGTGGCCAGGGAGCAGCGGCGCGCGACGCCCCGGCGCAGGACCTCCTCCATCACGGTGCGGGCGACGCCCCGCCGGCGATGGACCGGGGCGGTGGCGACGTTGAGGACATGGACCTCGTCGTGGACGATCCAGAAGATGGCGAGCCCCAGGAGGGCCACGCCGCCCTCGGGCAGCGGCTCCTCCACCAGGAGGATGGTGGACCAGTCGTGCTGGAGCTCGCGTCCGAGCAGCTCCGTGGACCAGGGGTTCTTGAAGGACGCCTTCTCCAGCGCCATCACCGCCGGCATGTCGTCCAGGGTCATCTGCCGGATGACGAAACCCTGCGCCTTTTCGGGAGTCCCGTCCTCCCGCAGCCGTCTCATCGCCGTGCCTCCCGCGCGAAGGGCGCCACCCGCCGCACCTGCGCCGACTTGCGTACTTCAGCCAGGGCCTGGGCCGCCAGCGTGCCATATCGCGCCCGGACCAGCTCCTCGCGGATCGCCGTGCGCGCCGCCTGGTCGAACTCACCGGGGTACAGGTCCCGGTGCGCGTCATAATGGTGGCGCACCTCCGCCTCGCTCACCTGTGCCTTCAACCGAACCCGGCTGTCCAGGATTCGCTCCGCCCGGAGTCCGCGTGCCAGCACGCCCAGGAGCGCGTCGCGCCTCACGTCATGCCGGGTCAGGAAACGCTGGAGCCCCGCCTCCCCTCCCAGCCGCGCCCGGAACGCGTCCAGGCGAGCCTCCACCTCCGCGGGTTCGGCCGGAAAGGCCTGGAGCCGGTCCGCGCTGAGGACCTGGAGGCGCTGGTTGATGGACAGCTCCAGGGCTCCCTGGAGCGTCTGCTCGTCCAGCGGCAGGGCGGCGGCCTGGACGGCGCCCCGCTGGATCAGCGCCACCCGCGCCTCCATCTCCAGTTCGCTCTGGGTGAGGACCTGGCCCTCGATGACCGCCACGACGCGGTCCATCATCCGGCCCTCTTCCACGGTGGAGGGGACCAGGGGCTGAGCGGCCCTGCCGGCCCCGAAGGAGGTGCCCAGCAGCCCGTACATCAGCCATAAGGGGGCCGCCCGGCGGGCGCGCGGTGCTGGCATGGCCTTCCTCATCTTCCGGCGACTGTAACCATCGCGGCCCTGTCCCGACATCCCATGCTGGCGCTCACCGCCCCGCTGGTTACGTTCTTCCTTGTCGGGTACTGCACGGCAAAAAACCTATGGCGGACGACTACTACCAGATTCTGGGCGTGCCACGGACAGCCTCCGCGGACGAGCTCAAGAAGGCCTTCCGGAAGCTGGCACGCCAGCACCACCCGGACGTCAACCCCGGAGACAAGGGAGCGGAGGAGAAGTTCAAGCGCGTCAACACCGCCTTCGAAGTGCTGGGCGACCCGAAGAAGCGCGCCCTCTACGACGAGTTCGGCGAGGACGCGGAGAAGATCGGCTTCGACGAGAAGAAGGCCGCGGCCTACCGCCAGTACCGCGCGGCCCAGGCAGCCGGCGGGAGTGGGGGCGGTGGCATCCCCTTCAGCACCGAGGGCGTGGACCTGGGGGACCTCTTCAACGACATCTTCGGGCGCTCGGGCGGGGGCGGCGGCGGTGGGGGCGCCGGCGGCTTCGACATCAACGACCTCTTCGGCCGGGGTCGGGGCGGCAGCCGGGCGACTGCGGCCGAGCGGGGCGACGACCTCACGACCCGCGTGCAGATCTCCCTGGCGGAGGCCGTCTCCGGCACCGAGCGCACCCTCTCCCTCCAGCGCCCGGGCCGCTGCTCGCGGTGCCATGGCGAGGGCAACACCGGGAAGCTGGTGACGTGCCCCACCTGCAACGGCACGGGCCGTTCGCGGCGAGGCGGGGCCGTGTTCGGTGGCTCGGGCGTGTGCCCCACCTGCCGGGGCAGTGGGAAGGCACCAGAGCCCTGCCCCCAGTGTGGCGGCAGCGGCATCAAGGAAGAGACGACCCGGCTGACGGTGAAGATCCCGGCGGGCGTGCTGACGGGCTCCAAGGTGCGGCTGGCCGGTCAGGGCGCGGCGGGCGTCCATGGCGGCCCTCCCGGGGACCTCTACATCGAGACGGAGGTGGCCGAGCACCCGCTGGTGCGCCGCGAAGGCGATGACCTCTACCTGGACCTGCCGGTGACGGTGGCGGAGGCGATGCTGGGCGGCGAGGTGCGCGTGCCCACGTTCCAGGGCGAGGTGACGCTGAAGGTGCCCCCGGGTTCGCAGTCCGGTCGGAAGATGCGGCTCAAGGGGCGCGGCGTGCCGTCGCTCCGGGGAGGAACACCGGGCGACATGTACCTGCTCCTCCAGGTCAAGGTCCCCGAGGAGGCCACCGACGAGGTCCGAGCCGCCGCGGAAACGTTGTCTCGTGGCTACCGGGGCGACGTGCGCCGGGAGCTGACGTTGTAGTTGTCGTTGCCACTTGTCCTCGAAGGCGCACCGTCCTACATGGCGCCTCCACCTTCCGAATCCGGAGCGGGTACGTACCTATGGGTCTCTTCGATTTCCTCACGGGCGGCTCGGGCCCCGAAAAAGCCCTCAAGCTCAAGTCCAAGGTGACCCAGAAGTACGGGGAGCCATCCACGCGGCAGAAGGCCCTTCAGCAGCTGGGGGAGATGAAGTACCCCGAGGCCGTCACGGTGCTGCTCAGCCGGTTCACCATCACCGTGGACCCGCTCACCACCGACGCGGATGAGAAGGAGCACACCTACGAGCTCATCAAGCACTTCGGCCAGGATGCCGTCGCGCCGGTGAGCGCCTTCCTCAAGCAGGGCGATCAGGCCACCTCCTGGGCGCTGCGCATCCTGCAGGAGCTGCTGCCCGAGGACGCGCTGATGGGCGTCATCGCCGACACGCTCCAACACCTGTCTTCCCGCTACACGCGCGACCCGGAGAAGAAGGTCGTCCTGCTCCACCACGTGCTGGGCAAGCAGGATCCGCGCGTGGCCCCGGCCGTCCTCCCCTTCCTGGAGGACATGTCCGACGACGTGAAGATCGCCGCCATCAACGTCCTGGGCCCCCTGAAGCACGAGCCGGCGCGCGAGCCCCTGCTCAAGCTGCTCACTTCCGAGGAGACCGCGCGCCGCGTGCAGACGGCGGCGCTGGGCGCCCTGGCGGAGAGCGGCTTCGTGGTGCAGGGCTTCCAGGAGAAGGTGCAGGCCGCCCTCGTGGATCCCTACAGCCTGGACAAGGACGGCCGAATCCAGCGCCGGCCCTGAAGCAAATCCAGAAGTCCTTGGATTCAAGCCCCGGCGGGAAGCAGGCCGCCGGGCATGGGGGGATGGAAGGCTGTCGGGCAGATGACACGGGCCCGGTCGGCGGAGGACGCCTGGCTTCGGTGCGGTTCCCTCCCACGTGAGACATGAAGCAGGATTCACGCGTGCCATCGAAGAAGAAGGGTCCGCAGCTCGCAGAGGTCGTCCCGCTGCGCCCCGCCACCACCGTGAAGAAGGCCCCGCCGAAACGAGCGGTGAAGCCCCCGCCTCCCGTGGACACGGACGCGGCCGCGCAGGCCCTGCTGGAGATGGGTCGCCAGCTCACCGACAACGCGGGCCCCACGGAGGCCCTGCGCGCCCAGCTCCAGACGCTCCACGCGCTGCTCAAGCCGAAGGTCTGCTACGTCGCGCGCCACTTCCCGTCGCGCAACCAGCTGCATGTGGAGCACGTGCGGGGCCGCTACGACGAGCGCGTCACCGCCGCCGTCCCCGGTGAGGGCGTGGTGGGCCGGTGTTTCACCGACAAGGTGCTCCTGCGCGAGGACGACACTGTCGCCGTGCCCCTGGAGGGGCCGCAGGGCGTGACGGGCGTGCTCGTGGTGCTGGGGGCCCGGAGGAAGGCGTCCGACGTCCTGATGCAGTCGCTGGCGTCGCAGCTCACCGCCGCCTACGAGGTGGCCCGGCTGCGCGACGACAGCGCCCGGCGCAACAAGGACCTGCAGACGGCCATCGCGGGGCTCAAGAGCCTGGAGCAGAACCGCGAGGAGCTGCTCGGCAATGTGTCCCATGACCTGAAGAACCCGCTCACCACCATCAAGGCCTACCTGGCCATGCTGGGCCGGGAGAAGCTGGGCACGCTGACGGACGGACAGCGCCGCGCGGTGCAGATCTGCGATCGCAACGCGGACCGGCTCCTCCAGCAGGTGAACGACCTGGTGCTGATGTCCCGGCTCTCATCCGGGAAGATGCAGCTCAACCAGCGCCCCTTCGGCCTCAAGGCCGTGGCGGAAGAGGTGGTGCGGGGGCTGGGCGCGGTCGCCGAGCACAGCCGCGTGCGCGTGGTGATCCCGCCCTGTCCGGAGGTGTTCGTCCGGGGCGACCGCGAGCGCATCTCCGAGGCCATCCACAACCTCGTCGAGAACGGCATCCACCACAGCGAGACGGACGACGTCGTCGAGGTGAGTGTCGCCTCCAGCGAGGGCCTGGGCACCCTGACCGTGAAGGACTCCGGCCAGGGCATGACGGCCGAGGCGCTGGAGCACGTCTTCGACTCGTTCTACCGCGCGCAGCCGGGCATGCCGCGCCCCCCCGGCGCGGGCCTGGGCCTGCCCCTGGTCGCGAAGATCGTCGCCCTGCACGGCGGCCGCGTGGACGCCTCCAGCATCCTGGGCGAGGGCAGCACCTTCCAGATCGTCCTGCCCCTGTTCGCGAGCGCGGTGAGCGCCCCGGACATCAACCAGGCCGCGCCCAAGGCGGGCGGCATCCTCCTGGTGGAGGACGACGTGGACTGCCGCGAGGTGCTGGAGCAGGTGCTGGAACAGGAGGGCTACCGGGTGATGGCCACGTCCGGCGCCGCCGAGGCACGCTCCATCCTGTCCCACATCCGGCCGGCCATGGTGCTGCTGGACCTGCGGCTTTCCGGCGAGGACGGCCGGTCCGTGCTCCACTACATCCGCACCACGGAGTCCCTGGCGGACGTGGTCGTCTACATCATCTCCGGGGCCAGCGATGTCGCGTCCCTCACCTCGGGTGAAGGGCCGGACCGCATCGACGGCTACTTCGAAAAGCCGCTGAAGCTGCCCAAGCTGCTGGACACCGTGGCCTCGGTGGTGCGCCCCAAGAGCCGCGGCCCCGCGGTGCCCTGAACGGCGCCCCGAGCACCTTCCGCGCAGAAGAGGTGGCCGGAAGATGCCCCGCCTTGGCTAGTATCCGCGCGGTCCATGAGCACATCCGTCTATTCCCGCTACCGCGCAGCGTTCGCCCAGGCCCTGGCCGGGGCCCTGGGTGTCCCCGCCGCTGACATCGAGCCCCAGGTCAAGCCCGCGGACCCCGCGCACGGCGACCTGAGCTTCGCCACCTTCCCCCTCGCCAAGGCGCAGAAGAAGGCGCCGCCCGCCATCGCCGCGTCGCTCGCGCAGACGATCCAGGTGCCCGGCCTGGAGGTGAAGGCCGTCGGCCCGTACGTCAACGCGCGCTTCCTTCCCCTCCCCTTCACCCAGGAGGTCATCGACAGCGTGCGCCTCGCGGGCGTCGCGTATGGCAGCGACGCGGAGGACGGCAAGGGCAAGACGGTGGTCATCGACTACTCGTCGCCCAACATCGCCAAGCCCATTGGCTTCCACCACATCCGCACCACGTTCCTGGGCCACTGCATCGCGAACCTCTACCGCGCGCTGGGCTGGCGCGTGGAGGGCATCAACTACCTGGGTGACTGGGGCAAGCAGTTCGGCCTCGTGGCCGTGGGCTTCCAGGAGTACGGCGATCCGGCGCGCATCGACGACATGGCGCACCTGGTCCAGGTCTACGTCCAGGCCAACAAGCGCGCCGGGGAAGACCCCGCCTTCGACGAGAAGGCCCGCGAGTTCTTCCGCCGCATGGAGGCAGGCGAGCCGGAGGCGATGAAGCTCTGGAACCAGTTCCGCGAGACGAGCCTCAAGGGCTTCAAGCACGTGTACGCGCGCATGGGCATCGACTTCGAGCACATCGAAGGCGAGAGCCGCTACCAGGGGCGGATGGACGCGGTCATCGAGCAGATCGCCCAGAAGCCCGGCGTGAAGGAGTCCCAGGGCGCGCTCATCGTGGACATGCCCTACGCGGACGGGGAGCCGCCCGTGCTCCTCAAGAAGAACGATGGCAGCACGCTCTACGCCACGCGCGACCTGGCCGCCGCCGAGGACCGCCACGCGCGCTTCAACTTCGACAAGTCGCTCTACGTCGTCGCGCAGGACCAGGCGCTGCACTTCCGGCAGGTGTTCCGCACCCTGAAGGAGATGGGGCAGCCGTGGGCGGACCGGTGCATCCACGTGCCGTTCGGCCGCATCCACGGCATGAGCACGCGCAAGGGCCAAGTGGTGGAGCTGTCGCAGGTCCTGGACGAGGCGAAGGAGCGCGTGCTCGAGCGCGTGAAGGAGAACATCGCCCAGGGCAACCTGGAGACGGCTGACGCCGACGCGCTGTCGGAGCAGATCGGCCTGGGCGCCATCGTCTTCGGCGACCTGAAGCACAACCGCGCCAGCGACTACACCTTCGACTGGGACGAGGTGACGAGCCTGGAGGGGCACACCGGCCCGTACCTCCAGTACGCGCACGCCCGGAGCGCCAACGTGCTGCGCAAGGGCGGCGGCGTGCCGGCGAGCTATGATCCCGCGCTGCTGACCCTTCCGGAGGAGCAGGCCCTGGTGCGTGAGCTGACGCGGCTGCCAGACGTGGTGAAGGCGGCGGCGGAGCAGTACGAGCCCAGCCTGGTCGCGCGCCTGCTGCTGGACGTGGCGTCGGCGTACAGCCGCTACTACACGGCCGGAAACAAGGAGAAGGAGAAGCGCATCCTCGTGGAGGGGAATGACGCAGTGCGCGCGGCCCGCCTGGCCCTCACGGACGCGACGCGCATCACCCTGGCCGCGGGCCTGACACTGCTCGGGATCCCGACGCCGGAAAACATGTAGCCTGGGGGGCTGCCGTGGACACCGCGCTGGCGCAGACCGTGACGCAAGGAGAGGCCTTGAAGGAGGAATTCGGTCCCATGTCCCGGGTGCTCGGGGCACGGTACTTCGACGGGGTGCATTTCCCCCCCGAGGCCGAGAACGAGCTGCGTGCGCTCAGCGCCCGGGGTTTCGTGGTGCACGTCATGCGCACCACCGCCTGGATCAACTTCCTCTACATCGCGTGGGCGATGGTCCGCCGGGCCATGCCGCCCATCCGCGCGGTGGTGAACCTGCGGCCGTGGTTCACCCGGCCCTGGCGCCAGACGGCCCAGGGCGGCGCGGTGGAGGAGCGCTTCCGCTACGCCGGCGAGCAGGGCGGCAGCGGGCTGGTGTTCCTGCGCCGCACGGCGCTCCTGCACGCCTCCGGCAAGGAGACGCGCGAGGACCCCTTCCCCGCCCTGGTGCGGCTGGCGCGCAGCTCCGAGCGGCCGGTGTTCCTGGTGCCGGAGCTGTTCGTCTGGGAGAAGCGCGCCGCGAAGCTCAAGCCGGGCTGGCGGGACGTGGTGTTCGGCAGCCCCGAGGCGCCGGGCTTCGTGCACTCCATGGTGGCGTTCTTCCGCAACTACAAGCGCGCGCAGTTCCGCGTGGGAGAGCCCATCGATCTGCGCCGCTTCATCGAGGAGAACCCGCAGGCCACCGACGAGGTGCTGGCGCGCAAGGTGCGAAGCGCGCTGCACGTGTACCTGGCCCGGGAGACGCGCGCGGTGTTCGGCCCGCCGCAGAAGCCCACGGACCGGCTCATCGAGGAGACGCTGCGCGACCGCCAGCTGCGCAAGGTGCTGGACGAGCACGCCGCCGCCACCGGCCGCAAGCCCGCGAGCGTGCAGCGCGAGGCGAAGCGCAACCTGGAGGCCATCGCGGCCAAGCCCAACCCCTCCGTGCTGGCCCTCATCGCGCCGGTGCTGGAGTGGGTGTTCAACCGCATCTACGACGGCATCGGCGTGGACGAGGCGGGCCTGCACCGCGCGCTCAAGGCGGCGGGCAAGGCCCCGGTGGTGCTCTGCCCCAGCCACAAGAGTCACGTGGACTACCTGGTGATGAGCTGGGTGCTCTGGAACCGGGGCTACACGGCGCCGCTGGTGGCTGCGGGCGCGAACCTGTCCTTCTGGCCCCTGGGCCCGATGTTCCGCCGCTGCGGCGCGTTCTTCCTGCGCCGCTCGTTCAAGGGCGACAAGGTCTACGCCGCGTCCTTCAAGGCGTACATCAAGAAGCTGGTGCACGACGGCATCCACCAGGAGTTCTTCCCCGAGGGGGGACGCTCGCGCACGGGCAAGCTGCTCACGCCCAAGCTGGGCATGCTCACGTGGCAGGTGGAGGCGGTGCTGGACGGCGCGCGCAACGACCTCTACTTCGTGCCCGTCTCCATCGACTACGAGAAGGTGGTGGAGTCCGGCAGCTATTCGAAGGAGCTGGCCGGTGGCGAGAAGAAGCCGGAGGACCTGAAGGCCCTGCTGAGCACGCCCAAGGTGCTGGCGGCGCGCTACGGCCGCATCCACCTCACCTTCGACGAGCCCCTGTCGCTGGTGGAGTTCATGAAGGCGCGTGGCCTGTCGCCCCAGGAGGGGGTGACGGACGAGCAGAAGAAGGGCCTGGTCCGCGCGCTGGGCAACCGCGTGATGTACGGCATCAGCAAGGTATCCACCGTCACGCCGCATGCGCTGGTGAGCGCGTCGCTGCTGGCCCACCGCCGGCGCGGCCTCACCCAGCGCGAGCTCACCGACCGGATCAGCCTCTTGCGCCGCATCGCCTCCGAGGACGGCGCGCGGCTGTCCAAGGAGCTGGCCAACGCGCCGAGCAACCCGGAGACGCTGGGCCCCATCCAGGACGCGATGCGTGAGTTCATCTCCGACGAGATGGTGCGCACGCAGGAGGCGCGAGGCGAGGTCAGCTATCAGGTGGAGGACTCGCGCCGTCCGGAGATGTCCTTCTACAAGAACACGCTGATGAACCTGGTGGCCGCGCGCAGCCTGGTGGCCAACGCGCTGCTCGCGGGCACGCCCGCGCCCTACGACACCGTGAAGGCCCGCGCGCTGTTCCTGTCGCGCCTCTTCAAGGTGGAGTTCATCTACCGGGTGGGCGCGTCCTTCGACACCATCTTCGGCGAGTGCGTGGAGCGGCTCGTGCGCATGGGCCTGGTCATCCAGGAGGGCGACACGCTCACGCGCGCACCGGAGGCCCACGCCCAGCCGGACCTGGAGTTCCTCGCGGACCTCTTGCGCGACTTCCTGGAGGCCTACCTGCTGGCGGCCATGACGCTGCCCGACGTGGCCGCGGGCGTGGCCACCGACCGCAAGTCCTTCGTCAAGCTGGCGCTGGAGACGGGGCGCGGCGAGTACAACGCCGGCCGCATCACCGCCGCCGAGTCGCTGGCGAAGACGACGCTCGAGAACGCGGTGGAGTACCTGCTGGATCAGCGAATCCTCGTGGAAGAGGACAAGAAGCTGCGCATGGGCGACCCTGCCACGGCGGCGGAGCTGCCCCGGAAGAACCCGCTCGCGGACGAGATCCGCGGCTACCTCCACCGGGGCTGAAGTCCCCCGACAACCCGAAGCGAACGCGGCACCCGAGCCTCCGCCCTGGCGGAAGGGGCAGGAGACGACACGGTGGACGAAGCCTCTCCTCCCAGCGAACCTCGGTCGCCGGAGCCTCCCGCGGTGGCCCCCCTGGACGCGCCCCACCCCGTGCTCGCCGCGGCGGTGGCCTTCGGCATGTTCATCACGCTGGGGGCGGTCACCCAGTTGCTCAACCCCGCCTTCGGCGTGTGGTTCACGGAGGTGTTCATCTTCCTGGGACTCGCGTGGGTGGTCCTGCGCCAGGCGGGGTTCCGGCCAACCGTGTACACCGGCCTCACGCCGTTCCTGGGGCCTCCGGCGCTGTTCGGCTTCCTGCTGGGCGTGGCGAACTTCTTCGCCGTGGTGGTGCCCATCCAGTTCCTGGCCCAGTGGGTGGCCCCCGCATGGGTGCGGGAGATGTTCGACGCCTCGCGCCTCTTCGAGGGGCAGACGCCCGTGGAGCTGGCCCTGCTCCTGGGCGGCGTCTCCGTGGCCGCGCCGCTGTGCGAGGAGTTCTTCTTCCGCGGCCTCTTCCAGCGCGCACTGACTCCGCCGGCCCCCGCGTCGCCCTGGCGTGCGTTGATCATCACCTCCGTGGTGTTCAGCGCGTTCCACCTGGATCCCGTGGGCTTCCTCGCGCGGGTGGAGCTGGGACTGCTGTTCGGCTGGCTCTTCCTGCGCACCGGTTCGCTGTGGCCCGGCATCGCCGCGCACGCGGCCAACAACATCGTCTCATCGGCGCTGTTCCTCGCCGCGACGCACTCGGGGCTGGCGAAGGACGCGGGGACGGATGACGTGACGGACTGGCGGGCCGTGCTGGGGCTGGCGCTCGTGGGGTGGTCCGCGCTGCTGGGCCTGCGCGCCGCGTCCCAACACTTCCCCTCCATCTGGGGACGCGGAGCCCCAGCGGGGGACGAGGAGGTGCGCGCGACGAAGTCCGTGCCCCTCTTCGCCGTGCAGATCCTGCCGTGGGTGCTGCTGGCCACGCTGTCCCTGGTGGGACTGGCCGTGGTGGATGGTCGTGGCGTATCGCTGAGCGTCTACGACGTCCAACACCCGGTGACGCCGCTGAAGAAGGACGCCGATCCGGCCCTCCAGGCCGAGCGCAAGGCCCTGCAGCAGCTGCGAGTGGCCGTGCGCAAGGGCCAGGCCCCCATGGAACGCTACGAAGAGGAGCGGCTTCGGCAGTCGGAGGCGTATGGGCCTCCCGACAAGAAGAAGCCCTCGCGCTGAGGCCCGGGAGGAGTCCCCCCGGGCGTCGCGTCAGTCCGCCTTGTACGTGGTGACGTGGAACACCGGCCCCACCATGGCGGCGGTGACGGTGTCCCGTTGGATGCTGCCCTCGGCGGAGATGCGCTGACCGTCCTTCTTGATCTTCCGGTCGCCGCCGGCCAGCTGGTACGTCTTGCCGTCATCGGCCTTGAGGACCCACACACCGCCCTCGAGGTCCTGGTACTGCACCGTGCCGGAGAGCTTCACGCGTCCTCCCGCTTGAGCATCGCGCGAGCGATGACGAGGCACACCACCGTGTTGAAGCCCAGCCACGGCTTCGCCAGGAAGGTGAAGGGCATCCACGCCAGCGCCGGAGCGCCCACCCACGCCGCGTAGGCCAGGAAGCCCGCGAACCCGAGCGCCAGTCCGCCCACCGCCGGACGGAAGCCCCGCCACGCGATGGCCGGCAGCGACAGCACCAGGGGAATGAGCGCGCTGTAGAACAGAGGGCTCACCGTGTTCCGGCCGAAGATGATGCGCTGCCAGTCCGGGATGGGCAGCGACGCCACGCTCACCACCTCACCAGCCGCCCCCGAAGCGCCCGTGAACCAGGTGCGCAGGAAGAAGAAGCCCACCGTGGAGAGGACCAGCGGCACGAGGAACGCCGGGCGGAAGAGCACGTTGAGGTAGCCCGGACGCTCGCGGCCGCGCAGCGTGAGCAGCACCAGCGCGAGCAGCGCCGCGGCCCACCCCAGCGAGGGCCAGCGGGGCGAGCCGCCCGTGAACACCTGCATCGACGCGCTGGCGTTGAGCACACCGTGGCCATACTGCTCCGACCAGGCCCGGTCCCCCGACCCCTTCGCGCCGGCGTAGAGCGCCTGCTCCACCTCGTCCGGAGTGGTGGCGCCCGCGCCGTAGAGCATCGCCGCGACGGCGGCCACGTGCGGGGCGGCCATGCTGGTGCCCTGGTACCAGGCGTAGACGGAGCGCGACGGGTCGCGCGGGTCGATGGTGTTCTGCAGGATGCCGCCCGAGTCCCCCTGGCGCTTGTCACCACCGGGCGCCGCGATGTCCAACTCCTTGCCGTAGGACGAATAGGGGGCGCGCGTGCCGTCCGGCCCCACCGCGCCCACCGCCACCACGCCCGGGTATGCCGCGGGGAACTCCACCCGGCCGCGCCCGGTGTTGCCCGCCGCGGCCACCACGGTGACGCCCTTCTTGCGCGCGTACTCCACCGCGTTCGCCATGACCTGGGAGTAGAGGCCACCGCCCAGCGACATGTTGATGACCTTCGCGTCGTGGTCCGCCGCGAAGCGGATGGCGTCCGCGATGTCCGCCGTCGTGCCACTGCCGAAGTGGTTCAGCACCTTCAGGGGCATCAACGTCGCGTCGAACGCCACGCCCGCCACGCCCTCGCCGTTGTTGGTCGCCTGCGCGATGGTGCCCGCCACGTGCGTGCCGTGGCCGTGGTCGTCGTTGGCGTGCTCGTCGTCGTTGACGAAGTCATAGCCCTTCACGAACGACACGCCCTTCAGGTCCGGCACCTGCTTGAAGTCGCCGTAGTCCTCGTAGGCGATGCCCGTGTCGATGACCGCCACCACCACGCCCTTGCCTCGGTTGCCGTCCCAGGCCTTCGGCATGTCGATCATCCGGAGGTTCCACTGGGACTCATACTGGGGGTCGTTCGGCGTGTAGCTCGTGCGCACCTGCATGAGCGGCTCGGCGGACTCCACCGCGGGGTTCTGGCGGATGCGCTGGAGCACGTCCTCCACGTTGCCCACGCCCACCGCCAGCGTGATGCCATTGCTGGGGCCCTCCAGGGAGTTGAACTCCAGGTCCACCCCCCACTCCTGCTCCCAGGCGTCGAACTGGGCCTTGGTGGTGCCGTCCTTGAAGTCCACCACGATGGCGTTCGACACGACGTCGACGGAGCCCTCCGCCACGGCCCGGGCCACCTCCGCCTCGGCGGCGGCCACGTCCTGCCCGGCCGGGACCTCCGGCTCCCGCGACGCAGAAGCACACGCCGAGGCCGACAGGGCCAGCGCCGCGAGAACCACGTTCCATCGCTTCATCCGCATCGGGATACTCCTTGAACGATGACGCCTCGAAGACCCACTACGAACGAATGGCGGGACGATTGGGTCTGCCCCACCAGTCTGTCCGTCCCCCGGCCGGCCATGCAAGGCGGCCGGGGTGAAGAAACGTGAAGAAGTCCGGAGGTTTGCACCCCCGCCCTACCCCCCCGCCAGCCGCTGGAGCCACGCCGCCGCCGCCCGGCCCACCTGCGGAAGGTTGCGGTGGAACGTGGCCCCCGCATCGTCGATGACCTCTAAATCCCCGCCGGCCTCGGCGACAGCGGCGGCCAGCGCCGCACGGGGCAGCCGGGTGTCCTGCGCCCCGACAATCACCAGCAGCGGACACGACAGTCGCACGAGCGACAACGGGTCCACATCCGGCGCCACCAGACACAGTCCGCCCACCGCCGGGTGCCGCTCCTGGAGCGCCAGCGCCACCCGCGCCCCGCCATGCAGCGACGCCACCGCGAGCGCGGCCGTCCCCGCGTTCTCCAGCGCCACCCGCATCGCGGCTTCCGCGTCCTCCACCAGCGCCCCGCCGGAGCCCCGGACGCCCTGGCTGGCCCCCACCCCCCGGTGGTTGAAGCGCAGCGTGGGAAAACCCGCCCGCGCCACCGCGAAGGCCACCTCCGCCGCCACGACGTGATCCATCCCGCCCCCCTCCTCCGGCCGAGGCGGGAGGATGAGCAGCGGCGGCGCGCGCTGGCCCCGGTGCACCGTGCCCTCCATCACCGAGCCCTCGGTGCCTACCGGGATGAGCGTGGACCGCTCCAGGAACTGACCTTTCTGGACCATGCCCCCACCATAATCCGCCCTCCCGGAACACCAGGGCCGCTTCACTCGGGCCGTCCCCTCTCGGACGCCCGGCTACGCGGCGCGTTACGCACATTCCGTGACCTGCTCGCAACTTTTCAACGGTTCGGCTGAGAATGGATCAACGCAACATACTGTCCTTCCCCCCCTTCAAAAATCCGCAGGAGCCTCAAGCCATGGGAACCATCGGGAGCGGTCGCAACTCCATCAACACGGCCACGCGCACCACGACGACGACGCCGACCACCACCGCGACCCCCGCGGCGAAGCCGGCCGCCGCCGTGACGGCCAAGCCGGCCAACCAGGTGAAGGACGGCTTCGACGCGCGCGCGACGAACAGCGCGGTCCGCACCGCCGCCCCCACGGGCGTGTTCACCGCGCCGGCGGGCTCCAAGGACAAGGTGTTCGACGGCAAGCTGGTGGGCAAGGGCGGCCAGGCGTTCGACGCCAGCACCCCGCTGAGCCAGGTCCCGGCCTATGAGCCGAAGGGCGGCGTGAAGACGCCCGGGACCATCATCTACGTGAACGGGATGATGACGGACAAGGCGGGCCAGGAGACCACGCTGCAGGCCATCGCGGACAAGACGGGCCAGAAGACCATCGGCATCCACAACTCCACCGAGGGCTTCTTCAAGGACCTGGGCCAGTGCATCACGGACAAGATGGACAAGGGCAAGAACCCGGCCGTGGATACGCTGGCGGACTCCCTCTACAACGAGCTGAAGGCGGGCCGTGACGTGAGCCTGATGGCCCACAGCCAGGGCGGCCTCATCACCTCGCGCGCGCTGAACGACGTGGCCAAGCGGCTGCGCATCGAAGACGGGTTGTCCCCCGCGCAGGTGCAGGAGAAGCTGGGCAAGGTCTCCGTGGAGACCTTCGGCGCCGCGGCGGCGACCTACCCGGACGGCCCCAAGTACGTCCACTACGTCAACGACAAGGACCCCGTGCCGGGCATCTTTGGCCTGGGCACCAGCGGCAAGGGCCCCCTGGACCTCATCCGCCACGCCGGCAAGGACGCGAAGATCCACTACTTCTCCGAGAAGAGCATCTTCTCCGGCGCGCACAACATCAACGACACCTACCTGAACAAGCGCGTCCCGTTCGACCAGGCCCGCGCCGGCAATTTCTAAGTAGGCAGGCTGTGCTATGACTGCACGTATGACGCTCGAAGATGCCCAGCGACTGGTGCAGTCATTCATCCGGGCCCACGGAGGCGATGAGAAGGCCTCCGGGCTCAACGCGAAGGGATTTGGCGGCGCCGCGCTCGGCGAAGCGCAGGTCTACTTCGAACACGTGAAGGACTCGGGGGCGCTGAAGGTCAGCGCCCTCATCTACCGCTTCCGCGACGCGCCCCGCCCGGGCGTCATCGACGGCTTCCGTGACGAGGAGAAGCGCGGCACGGACGCCGGCGGCGGCAAGGTGGACTACGAGACTGAGAACAAGAGCCTCTTCCTGAGCCGCACGTACGGTGTGTTGCCGGCGGAGCAGCAGTTCAAGGAAGACGTCGACCGGCTCGTGGAGGCCAGCCTCGTGTGGGGCGATGAGGTCTTCAACCGCGTCGCGGATCGCGTCGCCCCCGCGAAGTGATCAGCTCCTTCTCCAACAAGCTGCAGTGGCTCCTGTCCTCCATGGGCCTGGCGCGTCCAGCGCCGCCCGCGGGAGGACCGATGACCCGCGAGGCAGCCCGGCAGCTGGTGAAGTGGTACCTCCAGTCGCAGGGCGCCGGCGTCACCGAGGGGCTCAACGCGGAAGGCCTGGGCGGCATGATGGCCGGCGAGGGTCAGTACGCCTTCGAGCACATCGAGTCCCCGCCTTCGCTCAAGTGCAGCGCCCTCATCTACCGGTTCCGAGAGCCGCCCAAGCCCGGCATCATCGAGGGCTTCCGGCAGCAGCAGGAAGAGGGCACGGACACCGGCGGTGGCAGCGTCGACTTCGAGCCGGGCAGTGGCTGCCTCTTCCTCAGCCGCACCTATGAAGTGATGCCGGATGGCCGCGAGTTCACGCGCGACCTGGACCGGCTGGGCAAGGCCAGCGTCGTCTGGGGCAAGGACGTGCTGGACCGCGTGGCCCACCAGGTCTTCGGGACCTGAGCCCCGCGCGGCTTCCGAGGGCGCGCCGCGCATCCGGCGCGCCCCGAAGCCGGGCCTTCCTCTACACCGACTGCATCACGTAGAACTTGAGGTACTTCCCTTCCGGGAACTGCAGGCGCACGGGGTGGTCCGGCGGCTGGTAGCGCTCCTCCACCAGCGCCAGGTCCACGCCGGCCTTGAAGCCCGCCTCCCGCACGGCGCCCATGAACATGTCCCCCGTCACGCGCGCGGAGCACGACGCCGTGGCCAGCAGCCCTCCGGGGCGCAGCAGCGCCAGGGCCTGCCGGTTGAGGGACGCGTAGCCGTCCACCGCCGCCTCCACCGCGCGCTGGCTCTTCGCGAAGGCGGGGGGGTCCAGGATGATGAGGTCGAAGGTGCGGCCCTCCTCCTTGAACGACTGGATGAGGGCGAACACGTCCGCCGCCAGGAAGTCGTGCTTCGCCGCCGGCAGCCCGTTGCGCGTGAAGTTCTCACGGGCCAGGGCGATGGCCTCCGGGTCCTGATCCACGGAGAAGACGCTGTTCGCCCCGCCCAGCGCGGCGTTCACGGAGAAGCCGCCGCTGAAGCTGAAGCAGTTGAGCACGTCCCTGCCCTGCCCCAGCCGCCGGATGAGGTGGCGATTCTCACGCTGGTCCAGGAAGAAGCCCGTCTTCTGCCCCTTCCACGCGTCCACCAGGAAGATGGCGCCGCGCTCACGGATGGGGATGAGCTCCGGAGCCTCCTCGCCCCAGAGCATCTTCCCGCTCCCGCGCCCGTCGTCCTCCTCCACGTCGTCGCGTCCCACCTCGTCGCGGCCGAGGATGCCCTTCAGGCCCGGCACCCCCGCCTTCAGCGCCTCCACGATGAGGGGGCGGTACGGGGTGAGCCCCGCCGAGTACAGCTTCATCACCGCCCAGCCCGCGTACAGGTCCACCACCACGCCGGGGAGCCCGTCGCCCTCGCCATGGATGAGGCGGTAGCTGTCCGTGTCCTTCAGGTCGATGAGCGCCGTGCGCGCGGCCAGCGAGCGCTGCACCCGCTGCGTGATGAAGCGCGCGTCCACCGTCTCGCGCGAGTCCCGCGTGAGGACCCGGACCGCGATGGCCGAGTGTGGGTCGTAGTATCCGCGCGCGACGAACTTCCCGTTCTCCGTCAGGTCCACCACGCTGCCGGGCGGGATCCGCGGCAGGTGCTCCAGCGCCTTGCGGAACACCCACGGGTGGCCCGCGCGCAGGTGACGCCCCAGGCCCCGGGCCAGCTCCAGCTTCACGACATTCACGTTGAGACTCCTCGACTGCGGACCGCCCGGCGGCGGGCGAGGAGGGCTCGCGCCAGCTCCTCGAAGCCCCGCCCCTCGGGCGCCCGGGTGATGAAGGCCGGCGGCGCGTCGATGCGGTCCAGCACCGCGCGCACGTTGGCCACGCCCACGCCCAGCTTGAACGCCTGGAACATCGGAGCGTCGTTGAAAGAATCCCCCGCGTAGACGTACCGGCCGTCCGCGGGCTGCAGTTTTTCACCCCACGCCACCCGCGCGAAGCGGCGCGAAGCGGAGAGCTTGTCGAAGCGGCCCAGCCAGCAGTTGACGTGCACCGACGAGCGCACCGCCGTCACGCCCCGGGCCCGGAGCAGCGCTTCGATGCGGCCCGCGCCCGCGTCTCCCAGCCGGGCCTCCTCGTTGTAATCCACCGCCAGGTCCACTTCCGTGTAGCGGCTGTCCACGGAAAGCCGCGCCCCCGGCACCTGGGCGAGCACGCGCCGCACCTCTTCCTCCAGGCGCTTGCGGTTCGCCACGCGCTGGGCGGGCGGCTCCAGGTACACCTTGCACAGCTGTCCCCGCGAGCCCTTGAGGAAGAACAGCCCGCCGTTCTCCACGATGACGCCCTCCACCGGGAGCTGACGGGCCCACGCCTCGCCCCACCCCGCTGGCCTGCCGCTCACCAGCACGACGCGCAGCCCGGCGGCGGTCAGCTGCTCGAGCGCCCGCATCGTCTGGCTGCGCAGCTTGTGGCCGGTCGTCAGCGTGCCATCCACGTCGGTGAAGACGCCGTGCACCCCCGACAGGTCCGCCTTCCGCAGGGGGCGCGGCTCCACGTCCTTCTTCGCGGAGTCCTTCACATCACGTCCAGTTGCGCGAGCTGGGACTGGAAGGACTCGATGGTGGCGAGCAGTTCGGGACCCGTGAGCGTCGCGAGCTTCAGCTTGCGCGCCTTGCGCAGGAACGCGTCCATGGTCGCGTCCCGGCCGTAGAGCGATTGGGCGCTGGCCGCGGCCTCCGCCAGGGCCTTGGCGGACGCGACCGGATCCTTGTTCGACTGGCTCAGGGCGCGCTCCAACCGCACGCCACACGCGGCCCACACCTCGCGGTCGTGGAGGATGAGCAGCTGGCGCTGGTTCATCGCGGACAGCCCGCGCACCAGCGCGTCCAGCCCCTCCGTCACCGTCACCAGCGCCTGCCGCTCCGGGGCCGTCTGGAGCGCGAGCGCCCCTATCTCCGCGCGGGCCTCGACGATGTGGCGCTTGTCCTGCGCGCGCAGGTTCCGGTACGCGGCGGTGCGGCCGAAGGCATCCAGCTCCGTCTGGAGCTGCTGCGCGTTCCAGAGCACCTCTTCCGGCTTCGCGTCACGCACCTTGCCGAGCCGCGCCGCGACGATGCGCGACAGGTCGGAGGTGATGGCCCGCACGGTGACGGCCGCCTTCACCTCCGCCTCGTAGCCGGGGACCACCTGGGCGCGTGACACCTCGCCGAAGCTGCTCGCGGACTCGAAGACGAGCTGGCTCATCTGTTCGCGGTAGTCCGAGCGGAAGCGCTGGATCTCCGCCAGCAGCTGCCAGCGGTCGCTCACCACGGACGGGTTGCGCATGGCCTCGCCCAGCTGGGTGATGCTCTGGGCCAGCCGCGTCATCCCCTCCTGGAGCAGGCCCGGCACGTCCGCGGCGCCCTTGCGCGACGCGGAGGGCTCCGCCGGGGGCGCGCCGGGGAACTGCTCCCGGATGACGTTGAGCAGCCCGTTGACGTCCATCACCGTGTCGCGGATGACGGGCGCCATCTCCTCCCACAGTGACAGGTCTGGGCTGGCGTCGACGACGGGCGTCTCGTACTTCACCAGGTCCAGGTCGCTCAGCCGGGAGATGGCCTGGGCCGCGGCGAGATACACCGCGCGCAGCCGCGCGGCGAAGGCGCGGTCGGGCAGCGACTGGAGGATTTGTTCGAGCCTCGGGGTGAGGGAGGCCGGCGGGGGATTCTCGGCGGCAGCGGACACGTTGCCCCCACTCTACCGCTCGACATCGCGTCCGGGGAGTTCTAGCAATCGTTCCGGGCCGGAAGCTTGGCCGGGGAGTCCACGGAAATGATCCAGGTCTGTCTGTGGGAGGACGGCAAGGCGGTTTCAGGCGGCGAGGAGCTGCTCGACCGGCCGGGGCCCAAGTGGATCGACGTCCTGGAGCCGACCGCGGAGCTGATGGGCCGCCTGGCTGAACGCTTCCAGCTCCACCGGCTCGCCGTGGAGGACTGCCTCCACCTGGACCAGCGGCCCAAGCTGGAGGAGTACCCGCACCACCAGTTCATCGTGCTGCAGGGCTTCAGCTGCGGGACGGAGGTCACCGAGCTCACGCTGCATGAACAGCACTTCTTCCTGGCGCAGGACTGGCTCATCAGCGTGCACGCGCTCAAGCTGCCCAGCCACGATGCCGTCGTGCGGCGCGTGAAGGAAGACCCCGCCGGCACGCTGGGCCGGGGCGTGGACGTCGTCCTCTACCTGCTCACGGATGCGCTCGTGGACGCGCAGTTCCCCATCCTGGATGACTTCAGCGACGAGCTGGACGACCTGGAGGACGCCATCTTCGCGGAGCCCTCCCCGGAGCAGCTCCAGCGCATCTTCCAGCTCAAGCGCGCGCTGGTGACGCTGCGCCGGGTGCTCTCCCCCCAGCGCGACGTGGTGGGCATGCTGTCGCGCCGGGGCATCCCGCAGATTCAAGAGAAGACCACGCTGTACTTCCGCGACGTCTATGACCACCTGGTGCGGCTGTACGAGCAGATCGACTCCAGCCGCGACGTGGTGGGCAACGTGATGGACGGCTACCTGTCCATGGTGGCCAACCGCACCAACGACATCAGCAAGCAGCTGACCATCTTCGCGACCCTCTTCCTGCCCCTGTCCTTCATCGTGGGGTTCTTCGGGCAGAACTTCGACCAGTTGACGGGCCGGGGCTGGTACGCCGCCATGTGGGCGACAATGGTGGGCTTCCCCGTGGGGCTCGTCGCCTGGTTCAAGTACAAGAAGTGGATCTGACCCCGCACCCGAACGGGTCACGCCGGGAGGACGCATGCTGACGGTCGCCGTGGATGGAATCCCGCTGCACTACCGGGACGTGGGCCGGGGCTTGCCGGTGCTGCTCCTGCATGCCTTCTCGCTGGATGGCTCCTCGTTCGACCCCCAGGTGGCGGCGCTGTCCGGGCGCTACCGCTTCATCGTGCCGGACCTGCGCGGCTTCGGACAAAGCCCGCTGGGCGAGGGCCCCCTGGAGATGCGCAGGCTGGCGCTGGACGCGCTGGCGCTGCTGGACGCGCTGAGCATCGACTCGGCGGTGGTGGGCGGCGTGTCCATGGGGGGCTACGCGTCGCTGGCCCTGCTGCGCGAGGACCCGGGCCGGGTGCGCGGACTGGTGCTCGCGGACACGCAGTGCAACGCGGACGACGCCGCGGGACGCGACAAGCGCGAGGCCACCGCACAGCAGGCCCTGAAGGAAGGCTCTGCGTCCGTCATCCACGGGCTCGTCCCGCTGCTGCTGCACGCGGGGCCGGAGTCACCGGTGGGGCGCGAGGCCACAAGGCTGGGACTCTCCACCACGCCGCAAGCCATCGCCGCCGCGCAGCGGGGCATGGCGTCGCGGCTGGACAGCAAGGATCTGCTGGCGCGCTTCGCGGGGCCCACGCTGGTCGTGGTGGGCGAGCACGACGTCCTCACCCCCGTGGCGAAGGCGAAGCAGATGGCGGACCTGGTACGGGGAGCGAGGCTGGAGATCATCCCTGGCGCCGGACACCTGGCCAACCAGGAACGCCCCGAGGCCTTCAATACGGTGCTGGACACGTTCCTCGCGTCGCTGGCCTGATGGGCGTCCCCGTCTTTCGCCAGGGAAGTGCGCGATGAAGAAGTCCTCCCCTCCGGACCCCATGTACCTGCCCGACGTCGAGTCGCACGAATCCGACGGGCACTACGGGAGGATGATCGCCATGGCGCGCGGCGCGGGCTTCGCGCCGCCGGGAATCTGGCACCTGTTCGCCTTCAAGCCGCGCATGACGGACGCGCTGTCCGCCTTCACCCACGAGGTGATGCGCGGCCCCTCGCCGCTGTCCGCCGGGCTGAGGGAGCTCATCGCCGCGTATACGTCGCGGCGCAACGCCTGCGTGTTTTGAACGGGCTCTCACGCCGCGGTCGCGGCGGAATTGCTGGGCGGCCCCGAGCGCGTCCAGGCGGTGTTGGATGATGTGACGACGGCCCCCATTCCGGAGGCCGAGAAGGCGTTGTTCGCCTTCGTGGACAAGCTCAACGACGCGCCAGGAGACGTGCGCCGCGAGGACGTGGAGCGCTTGAAGGCGGCCGGCTGGTCGGACGAGGCCATCTACGACGCGGTGTCCGTCTGCGCCCTCTTCAACTTCTACAACCGGTGGATTGACGGCACCGGTGTCCAGGGCCTGTCACCGGACCTGTACGCGAAGTCCGCGAAGCGGATGGCGGCGGGGGGCTACCTGCCCGCGCCGCCGCCCGCGGACGCACCGAAGCCGCCCTCCGATGGGGAGCCGGAGCGCTGACGCTCCGGGCCGGAGCGCTCACGGCTGGCAGATGACCTGACCCTCCTGCACCGAGCAGGACGAGCAGTCCGCCGTCTTCACCAGCACCCCCTGCTGGCAGGTGAGCAGCGCCGTGCCGCCGTTCGGGCTGCACACGCCCTTGCCCTCCGCGTCCTGGGCGCACGCGTCGTTCTCCTGGTTGAGGGACGTGTCACACCGCACACTGTCCGCCAGTTCACGGCAGCCCAGCGGCCCGCGGCAGGCCAGCGCGCGCCACTTCCCGCCGCGGCACTCCAGCGCCTGAGCGTCGTCCTGACACACGAAGTCCCTGCCGCCACACGAGTCCCCGGCGCCAGGCCCGCCACAGCCGGAAAGAAGGGAGAAGCCGACGAGGGACAGGAGCACGAAGAGCAAACGGTTCATGAGTGCCAGCGACTCTTCGCGACCGTTTTTTCGCTGTCAACCGCCGCTAAGCGTCTCGCGGAAGTAACGCCGGAAGTTGCCACCCAGCACACGTTCCACCCACGCCTCCGGGTGCCGCTTGAGCAGGGCTTCGGTGAGCAGGGGAAGGTCCGTCACGTCCCGCATCCCCCGGGGCAACGCCACCATGCCGTCGTAGTCCGAGCCAACGCCCACCCCCTCTTCGCCCATGACGTTGACCGCGTGCTCCACGTGTCGGACCACGTCGTCCATCGTGTCGCCGCCCAGGTACACCGGCGCCAGGATGATGCCCACCACGCCGCCGCGCTGGGCGATGGTGCGCAACGCCGCGTCGGACAGGTTGCGCCAGCCGCCGCCCGCCGCGCGCACGCCCGTGTGCGAACAGAAGTAGCGCACGGTGGGGTGCGCGAAGAGGTCCGTCAGCGTCTGCTCGGAGGCGTGCGCCACGTCCACGCTCATCCCCAGGCGGGCCATCTCTTCCATCACCTGGTGCCCCAGCGGCGTCAGCCCCCGGTTGCCCATCATCGGGAACGAGGAACCGCCCAGGTCGTTGTTGGACAGGTGCGTGAGCCCCATGAAGCGCACCCCGCGCCGATACAGCTCCTCGAGCCGCGACACCTGTCCTTCGATGGCGTGGCCCCCCTCCACGCCCAGCACCGCCGACAGCCGCCCGTGGGCGAGGTTGTCCTCCAGCCCCGCCCCGGTGGTGGCGACGCGCACGGTGTCCCCGGAGCGGGCGCAGAAGGCGTCCAGCCGCTCGATCTGCCAGAGCGCGCGGGTCCACTCGGAGCCGCGCGCCTCGCGGGGCCACTTGCGCCATGCGGCGAACAGCGGGAAGCCGCCAATGAAGGGGAAGCCCCGGGTCACCAACGTGAAGCACTGCAGCTTCACCCCCGCCTCGCGCAGGCGGGGGAAGTCCACGTGCCCCTCCGAGGACCGCTCGCACAGGTCGCGGTTCCACATCAGCGAATCCGCATGCCCGTCCGCGATGCACCACCGACGGTGCAGCTCCGTCACGTCACCCATGCCAGCAGTCTTCGCCACCGCCTCCCGCGATGACAAGCACCCCGCGAGGGAGGAACGCCTCCCTCAGGTCCAGTCCTCGCCGTCGTCGCCGGACCAGAGCTCGTCCTCCAGCGGGAGGCCCGCCTCCGCCCCCCCCAGGGGCCCCACGAGCGCGTCGGAGCGCACCTCCGCCACCTCGCGCAGCGCTTCGGGAGGACCATAGGGCCGCCCCTCCGAGTTCAGCAGGGCCCGCAGCGAGTCCCGCAGCTCCGCGCCCGTCTGGAAGCGCGCGGCGCGGTCGCGCCGGAGCACCCGCTGGAGCACCGCGCACATGCCCTCCGACAGCCCCCGCGTCGCCTGCTCCACGTGCACCGGCGTCAGGCAGGCCATGCGCGCGGCCATCAGGGGCGCGGGAAGCCAGCTGGGCGTCTCCGCGCACAGCCCGCGTGCGTTGTTCAGGGGCTGGGCCTGCTGCGCGGCGCGCTCGATGTCCTCCAGGTCCAGCAGGTGCAGCCCCGTGAGCAGCTCCAGGAGCACCATTCCCAGGGAGAACAGGTCCGCCCGTCCGTCCAGGCCCTGTCCCTCCAGGGCTTCGGGCGAAGCATAGGCCACGTCCCCGCGCACGAGCCCCGGCTCGGTCACCACGCGCCCCGGCAGCCGCGACCACGCGAGCGCGAAGTCCGACAGCCGCACCCGGCCGTGTACGTCCACGCGCACGGAGCGGGGGCTGACGTCACGGTGCACCACGCCCACGGGCACGCCGCGCGCATCCTCCAGCGCGTGGGCGTGGTGGAGCGCGTCCGCCACCTCCGCGCCCACGTACGCGGCGAACGCCTCCGAGAACGGCCGCCGCCGCAGCGCCGCGAAGCTGGACAGCGACTCCAGGCAGGGGCCGTCCACGTACTCCGTGACGAGGTGGGGCGCGCCGTCGTGCACCCGCACCAGGTACACCGGGGCGATGGCCGGGTGGCTCAGCCGCATGAGCAGCTTCACCTCCTCGCGCAGCCGCGCCCGCCCCACGTCGTCCCCAACGTCGCGCAGGCGTTTGATGAGCACCAGTCCGCCCGGCGTGCGCGCGTAGTGCCGGCGGGCGAGCAGCAGCTCCCCTCCGGCGCGCGACCCCAGGTAGCGCACCAGCTCATAGGACGTGGCCCCGGTGGAGAAGAGGATGAAGGGCCGGGACGCGGACTGCGCGGGGGGATGGGTGGCCATCGTGGATGACGCTCCTTCGGAAGCGCTTCCCAGGGTGGGAAGGCATGAGGAAGACCTCACGCCCGCGTCCTACCACCCGGGTCAGACATTCCCATCCGACCTCACCGGGCATTTCCCCGACTAAAAAGGAAACGGCCCCCGCGTCGCCGCGAGAGCCGCTGCCTTCAAGTCCATCCCCTGTCCACCTGGGACGTTTCGGCGCGTGTGGCGCGGGGATTACTTGTCCAGCTTCTTCACCGGCGCGACCAGGGTGACGTCGCGGGCGACCATGTCCTTGCCGTCCATCACGTAGGAGGCGCGCACCTGCGAGCCTTCCTTGATGTCATCCAGCTTCACCGCGCGGCTGCCGCTGTCCATCAGCGCCGTCTTGTCGTTCGTCTTGATCTTCAGCTCGCGGTTGTGGGTGTCCACCAGCGTCAGCGTGTCGCCGGACTTGGACAGCAGGCGGCCATTGACGGTCGTGGCCGCGGCGGCGGCCGTCGTGCCGGCCATGCCGGAGCCACCCAGGGCCAGCTCCTCATCGCGGTTGGCCTGGGCCTCGGCCAGGTCCTTCTCCTCGTCGCGCACGTCCTCATTGGCGCTGGCGATCTTCTCGTTGGCGTCCTGGTGCGCCTCCGCGATGTCCTCGTTGGCGCTCCGCTGCGCGGACGCCATCTCCTTGTTCTCGTCCTGACGCGCCTCGGCTGTCTCCTGCGCCGCTTCCTGGCGGGCCTCGGCGACGTCCTCGCGCTGGGCCTGGACATCGTCCTTCTTACAGCCAGTAACCATCGTCAGCCCCGCCACCGCCGTGACCGCGAACATGAGCTTCCGCATGTGACTGCCCCCTGTTTGTGTGTTCTGGATGCCGGAGGAATTGTTCCCCGGCGTTGGGCAGAAACTGGTCGCTCCCCCCGTACCTGCACAGGGGTTGTCACGGGCGTTTCCAGGGACTAGGGGCAGCCTCCTGGGAGGACGCGCCCTGGCCGTCCGCCTGCTCTCCAGGCGGAACAAAACGCATCCGGGCACGAAAAATCCGCTCCGGGGCGCTTGATGGGGGTGGTTTTTGGAGGGTGGCGGTGCGTTGACAGGGCAGAACCGCCCTTGTACTGGCACCGGCGGGTCCCGTTCGTGGGGGCCGGAAGGAGCCGTGACGCCGTGAACGTGTGGGTGAACGGAGAAGCGCGAACGCTGCCGGAGGGCAGCACCCTTTCGTCCCTGCTGGCGCTGCTGGCGCTGGGCAGCGGACCCGGGGTGGCGGTGGAGGTGAACGCGGAGGTGGTGCGCCGCGCCCGTCACCCCGAGCACCGGCTCCAGGACGGAGACCGGGTGGAGATCGTCACCTTCGTGGGTGGCGGGTGAGTGCAGGCCTGGGAGAGGACACGGTCATGAGCGGCATCGCGGACAAGCCTTTCACGCTGGCGGGGGTGACGTTCACCTCGCGGCTCATCGTCGGGACGGGGCGGTACCCCAGCCACGCGGTGATGAAGCAGTGCCACGACGCATCGGGCGCGGAGCTCGTCACGGTGGCGGTGCGGCGCCTGGACCTGAAGGCCACGGGCGAGGCGTCGCTGATGAACTGGATCGACCGGAACAAGCTGCGGCTGCTGCCCAACACGGCGCTCTGCTACACGGCGGACGACGCGGTGCGCACGTGCCGGCTCGCGGAAGAGCTGGGCATGAGCAAGTGGGTGAAGCTGGAGGTCCTGGGCGACGAGAAGACGCTCTACCCGGACGTGGAGGAGACGCTGAAGGCGGCGCGCATCCTGGTGAAGGAGGGCTTCACGGTGCTGCCCTACACCAGCGACGACCCCATCACCGCGCGCAAGCTGGAGGACGCTGGCTGCGCGGCGGTGATGCCGCTGGCGGCGCCCATCGGCAGCGGCCTGGGCATCCGCAACCCGCACAACCTGCGCCTCATCCGCGAGGTGGTGAAGGTGCCCGTCATCGTGGACGCGGGCGTGGGCACGGCGTCCGACGCGGCGATCGCGATGGAGCTGGGCGTGGACGCGCTGCTCATGAACACCGCCATCGCGGGCGCGAAGGATCCGGTGCGCATGGCCGTGGCCATGAAGAAGGCGGTGGAGGCGGGCCGCGACGCGTTCCTGGCCGGGCGCATCCCGCGCAAGGCGTACGGCTCCGCGTCCAGCCCCATCGAGGGGCTCGTCGAGTAGTGCCCGGCCTTCCCCGCCTCGTCGTCATCACCGACTGGCGCCTGCCCCGAACGCGGCTGTTGTCCGCGCTCGACCGGGCGCTCGCGGCGGGGCCCGGGGTCGCCGTGCAGCACCGCCACCCGGAGGCCTCGGGGCGGCTGTTCCTGGAGGAGGCCCGGCTCGTCGCGGACCTGTGCCGGGCCCGGGGGCGGACGCTGTTCGTCAACGGGCGGCTGGACGTGGCGCTGCTGGTGGACGCGCACCTGCATCTGCCCGCCGCCGGCCCCTCGCCCCTGGACGTGCGCCCGCACCTGCCGCCGGGGCGGCTCATCAGCGTGGCGGTGCACGATGCGCACGAGGCTGAAAGTGCGGCGGGAGCGGACCTGGCGCTGGTGAGCCCGGTGTTCGCCCCCGGCTCCAAGCCGGGAGACACACGCGCGCCCCTTGGACTCGAAGGGTTCCGGGGACTCGCTGCGCGGCTGCCCTGCCCTGCCCTGGCGCTGGGCGGGATGACGCCCGAGCGTGCGCGAGGGGTCCCTGACGCATGGGGCTTCGCCGCCATCTCGTCGGTGCTGGAGGCGGAGGATCCACGCTCGGCGGCCATGGCACTGCTGGATGCTTGTGGGGCCTCGCTCGGTTGAGCACGAGCGCGGGCCTCGCGTCGGGGGAGGCATGACCCTCGATGCGGTGGCGGAGCCTCTCGCGAGCCGCCCAGGACCGCGCTCGAGGCGTACGGGACGTCTCCCGGTTGAGCACGGGTGCGGCTCCCGCGTCGGCGGCGTCGTGCCCCTCGATGCGCTGGCCCGAGTCCCTCGCGAGCCGCCCAGGACCTCGCTGGAGGCTCACGGGACGTCTCCCGGTTGAGCACGAACCGTTGACGGGGCTTCGGTCATCGCTGTCAGTCCTTTGAAGCGGGAATCTCCACGGCTCGCGCGGCGCGATGCATCCAGGGCCCCGGGAGCTGGGGGCGGCGCTATGCTGCCCGGCCGTGAAGCCCTCCCCGACCTCCGTCGAGCTGCGCCCGCTCGCCATCGGAGAACTCATCGACCGCGCCGCGACGTTCTGGCGTGCGCACCTCAAGCCCCTGTTCGTGCTCTGCCTGGGGTTCGACCTGCTCAACTACATCGCGGTCAAGGCCTTCACCGTCGCGATGACACGCATGGTGGGCGTGATGCCGGGACTCAAGGGGCCTCCCGCGAACACGGACCCAGGAGCGGCCCTGGCCCAATCCGGCATCGCCTTGGGCCTGATGAGCCTCCTGTACGTGTTCCTCGTGTGGAACTACTGGATCGCCACCACGGCGGCGGCCCGGTACGTGGTGCCCATGACCCTGGGCGAGTCGGTCCGCCCCTCGGAGGGACTGCGCCGGGCGGCGTCGCGGCTGGGCACGCTGACGACGACCTACCTCCTGTCGTTGGCCTGGTCCCTGGGCGTGACGCTCCTCTTGTGCCTGCCCGGCTCCCTCGTCATGGGGTTGGGCGTGGTCGCGGCCGTCACGGGCAAGGGCGCCACTGGCGGCACGGTGGTCAGCGTGGCGCTGATCATCATCGGGGCCATCGTGCTGGGCCTGGGCGCGCTGGCGGCGGTGCTCTGGTACTTCCTGCGCTTCATGCTGCTGCCCCCGGTGCTGGCCATGGAGGACATCGGGGCGTGGGCGGCCTTCAAGCGCTCCGGCGCGCTGCTGTCGGGTCGCATCGAGCCAGGCTTCGTGGGCCGAGGCACCGTGCGGGCCATGGTGCTGTCCACGGTGGTGGGCGGCATCCTCATCGCGGTGAGCCTGGTGTCGGGCTTGCCCGCGTGGATCGTCCGGCTTGCCTATGGCGGCAACCTGTTGGACCCCGCGGCGCAGGCGGCCATCCCGCAGCTGCTGCTGGTGCCCGCGGAGCTGCTGCAGGTGGTGGGACAGTCCTTCTTCACGCCGCTGAGCTTCGTGGTGTCGGCGTTCTTCTACGTGGACATGCGCGTGCGCCGCGAAGGCCTGGACCTGGAGCGGCGGATGATGGCCCCGGAACCGACGACACCGTCCCCCTGACGCCCCGTGCCCACCCTGCCCCTGCTCCTCGTGCTGTCCGCCTTGTCCCCCTGCGCGGACCGCGAAGCCGTCTCGCACCGGCTCGAGGACACCGCGCGCTCCCGGCCCCAGGACCTCACCGCGGAGGTGAACCGGCTGGTGGAGTCACTGGACGGAGTGCCCCTCCCGCCGGCGGGCTCCGGACAGTCGGCACCCGACCGGGCCCACCAGCTCACGGTGTACCTGGAAGCGGTGTGCCGGCTGGACGCGGAGCCGCCCGGGGTCCCAGGCGTCACGAGCGATCCCGAACGGCTGCGGGCCATCCTCGACCGGCCGGAGTTCGCGAGGGCCCGTCAGCGCAACAGCGACGTGTTGACGCGCCTGATGCGGGAGCTGGGAAACTGGCTGGAAGGCCTCTTTGAGTCCAAGGGCGCCCAGGGCTTCGCGGTGGCCACGCGCGCGGTGATGCTCGGCGTGGCGCTGGCCGTGGTGCTGTTCGGCGTGCTGCGGGTGCGCTGGCGCCGGGTCCGGAAGACCGCGACGTCGCCGGGTGTCGAGGCCGAGGCAGCGCCCCTGCCCCTGGACACCCCCGGAGAGCACCTGAGCCGGGCGCGCACCGCGCTGGAGTCGCAGGACGCGCGGGAAGCCATCCGCGAAGGGCTCCTGGGCCTGCTGTCCTCCCTGGAACAGCGCAAGCTGGCGAGGCCAGATCGAGTGAAGACGAACCGCGAGCTGGCCGCGGAGCTGCCCACTCGCGGCGCCCCGGCGCGCGTCACGGGTGAAGTGGAGCGGCTGGTGGGCTGGTACGACCAGGCATTCTATTCGCTGGAGCCGGTGTCGCGGGACGAAGCCGCGCGCTTCGTGGAGTCGGTGGAGCAGTTGCACGGAAGCCTGGCGGAGGGACGACCGTGAAGAACGCCCGTGTCGCGGTCGTCCTGGGCCTGATGATCGCGGTGGCCTTGGCGGTGGGCCTGGCGTCCCATGAAGCCGTGCCGGATTCGCCCGTGCCGTCCATCACCAATCCGGGCCCCCTGGGCCTCAAGGCCCTCTTCGTGTACCTGCGCGAGCGGGGCCGGGACGTCAGCGCGCAGGAGTCCTCGCTGGAGTCGCTTCCCCAGGGCACGCGCACGCTGGTCATCGCCGCGCCCCAGGCCCAGCCGGTGACGAAGGAGGAGATCAGCGCGCTGGAGCGCTTCGTCCAGGGCGGCGGCACGCTCGTGTACCTGTCGCCGCACGGACTGGGAGCGCACCAGCCGGGAATGGAGGAGTGGCTGCGGCTGGCGTCGGGCGCGCTGCCCGGCGCGAACCACCAGGGCCTCGCCTCCGAATGGGTGGACCCCGCCGGCGTCACTGTGGACGTGTGGCTCCCCGCGGGCGCGCTGCGCGGACTGTCGCTGCTGCGCGTGGCGCGAGACCGGAGCCTGCGGATGGAACGGGCGGACGCGGTGCCGCTCGCGGGACTGGGCGCCGCGGGTGTGCTGTGGCACTGGAGCCTGGGACAAGGCGAGGTCTACGTCGTCGCGGGCCCGGACCTCGCGGAGAACCGGCGGCTGGAGCTGCTCGACAACCTGCGCTTCTGGGATGCGCTCGCCGCGCGCGGCCCCCTGCGCTTCGACGAGTTCCACCACGCCGCCGTGACCCGCCCCCCTCTGTCCCAGGGCCTGTGGGTGTTCATCGCCCAGGGCCTCGCGGTGGGCCTCGTCTACGTCGTCTCACGCGGCACGCGCTTCGGCGCGCCCCGGCCCCTCCGGGTGGAGCGGCACCGCTCGTCGCGCGAGTACGTGCGCTCCCTGGGCTGGCTCATGCGCCGCGCGAAGGTGGAGGCGGAGCTGCTGCCGGAGCTGGACACCGCCCTTCGGCGCTTGATGCAGGAGCGGCTCGGCATCGCTCCGTCTCTTCCAGACGCGGAGGCCGCGCGCCTGCTGGAGGAGACATGCGGCGTGCCCGCTCGCGACTACCTGGACGCGAAGGAGGACCTGCTGCGCACCCGTGGCCACGCGCCTGTCCGCCCCGCGGACTATGCCCGGCTCGCCCGCCGCTACGCCCTCCTGGAGCGCCGGGTGACGGGCCGCGCGGGCGACGCCCGGGAATGACGAAGGCGCGGCGCCCGGTGCCAAGAAGAGGCCCCGGACCCGCGCCTCGGGGCCGTCCGTGACCGGACCGGCGCTACAGCATCTTGCCCGCGGCGAGCATCGCCTCGCCCACGTGCTGGCGGATCTCCGCGACGCGGGCCTCCCAGCTCTCGTGGAAGATCTTCTCCGCGCGCTCGCGGTTCGGCCCCGGCTTGTCCGCCAGCGCCGCGTTCACCTGCTTCACGTAGTCCGCGGGCCTGGTGGCGATGCGGCACAGGCCCACCTTGCGGACCTCCGGCAGGTCGGACGACACCACCGGCAGACCGGACGCCAGGTACTCGCGCACCTTCAGCGGGTTGGAGTTGAGCGTCAGCTCGTTGATGACGAAGGGGTTGAGCGCCACGTCGAAGGCCTTGTTGTAGCCCGGCAGGTCCGCGTACGGCTTGCGGCCCAGCATGTGGATGTTGGGCACCGCGCGCAGCCGGCTGTCGTCGCAGTCCGGCGTCGTCTTGCCCACGATGACCACCGAGCCCTCCGGGTGCGCCTTCGCGCACGCGATGATGGCGTCCTGGTCGATCCAGTCCGCCACCAGCCCGAAGAAGCCGATGATGGGCTTGGGCAGCTTCGCGATGTCGTCCGGAATCCGCGTGGCCGGGTCGCACGCCTTCACGAAGTGCGAGAAGTCCGTGCCGTGGCGCACCAGCACCGTGCGCGGGTTGAGGCGCTTCTTGTTCTCATACAAGCGCTCCGCGGATGTGATGCACATGTCCGCGCGGCGCAGCAGGCGCTCCTCCAGCTCCGCGATGTGCTTGCCATTCGTGTCGCTGAACGCGGAGAACTCATCCACGCAGTGGTAGACGATGAAGTCCTCACCCAGCGTGCCGGACACCGGCGCTGACGCCGGCAGGAAGCTCCAGGAGATGGGCCGCTCGAACTTCAGCTGCTTCATCGCCCGCAGCACCTGGAGCCGCAGCAGGTGGCGGTTCGCCTGGCGCACCGTCTCCGAGCCATAGAAGGGAATCGCCAGCGGCGCCAGCACGTGCAGGTGGGGCTCCACCTCGCGGATGCCCTGGCTGAACGTCGTCAGTTTTTTGAGGATGCGGCGCGCGTCATGCACGTTCGCCTTGGGCGCCCGGTTGCCGATGCTGTTCACCCACAGCACGCGGTTGTCCCGCGAGAGGATCCGCATGATGTGGACCTTCGACAGGGGATCCCCATCCCAGTCGTTGGAGAACACCACCAGGTCCCGCCCGCGGAGGGCCCGCTTCGACAAATCCATCTCTTCACTGCGCCGCATCGTCGTCTCCTGAAATCAATCCCGGTCTCGCGAAACCCTTGAAGCGCCCCTCCGTCTCCGGAGGGCCCCAGCCCGTCCCCGCACCGTCACGCCGCGTTCACGGTTCCTGCAGTCGCCATGCCAGACGGCATCAGCCCCGTGTACAGGTCCAGCATCACCGGCCCCGCATCCGGGGCCACCCCCTTGGCCGGGCCCGACACCAGCGCGTCGCGAACCGCCTGCGCCAGCGCCTGCTCCTCTCCCGCCTTGAACAGCCGCGTGCCCTCCGGGCGCGCGCACACGTCGCTCGCCACGCACGGCACGCCCAGCGCCAGCGCCTCGCGCACGGAGATGGAGTCGCCGTCATGCGTGGTGGGCCGGATGAAGACGTCGCTCCGCGACAGCAGCCCCAGCGCCTGCGCGTGCTCCAGTTCGCCCAGGTCTTCCAGATGCCCCGCGACGCCCAGCTCCCGCGCGTCGCGGATGAACTCCTCGGAGCGCGTGCCCGGACCGAACAGCGCCAGGCCCACGCCGGGGTGCGTCCGCGCGATCAACCTCAGCGCGCGGAACATCGCCTTGCGCCCGTACACGGGCGACGGATGGTGCGCCATCGTCAGCAGGGGCGCGCGCCGGGCCCGGGCGGCCTCCACCTCCGGCGTCACCGGACCGGGCCGCACCTGCGACCCGAGGAAGGCCGGCTGCACCAGGACCTTCTCCTCTGGCACGCCACACGCGACCACCGCGTCGCGCACCGCCGTGGAGACGGCCACCACCCGCGCGTAGCCAGCGAGGGCCGTGCGCGCGAACACGCGCCGGGCCCGCGACTCCGCCAGGTAGTCCGGGAGCAGCCCCGAGTGCAGCGTGATGACGCGCGGCGAGCGCGCTCCGGGCATGCCGCCCACCAGCGCCGCCAGCACCCACGCCTTCGGGTTGTTGCCGCTGGTGTGCAGGTGGACCGTCCAGCCCGCGGACGTGAATCCCGCGAGCCGAAGGCCAAAGGCGGCGGCGCCGTGCACGGGGAGGACGTCCGGAGCCGGCCGGCCACCCTTCCCGATATCGAGCACCTTCGCCTCGACCCCTCGGCCGCGGAGAAATTGATGAAGTTGTTGGACGTGGATGGCCACGCCCCCGTACGGCGGCGGGTAGTCCCCGACGAGCAGCACGCGCATGAAGGAAGTCCTCCTCTTCTCCGAAGCCGCCGCCTAGCGGATGGACGCCCGCGGGGAGGACCGGGGAACCCGGGTGAGCTTGGGCGACGTCCGCGGGGGCAGCAGGCCCATCTCGCGCTGGTAGGTGGCCAGCGGATCCGCGTCCTGGCGGATCATCCTCGCGGGCACGCCCGCCACCACCGCGCCCGCCGGCACGTCCTTGAGCACCACCGCGTTGGCGCCAATCACCGCGAAGTCGCCCACGTGGATGTTGCCCAGCACCTTGGCGCCAGCGCCGATGCGCACGTAGTCACCAATCACCGGAGCTCCCTCCAGGCCGGAGCGCCCGCCGATGGTCACCTGCTGGGAGATGAGCACGTGGCGGCCCACCCTCGCGGACTTGTGGATGACCACGCCGATGCCGCCGTAGCCCAGCTGCGTGCCTTCACCCAGCTCCGCGTCCTCGGGGATGTAGGAGCTGTTCAGGTAGTAGATGGCCTTGCGAAGGACCGCCGGAAGCAGTGGAACCCCCCGCTGCTTGAGCCCGTGCGCCATCCGGTACAACGTCATCGCGTCGAATCCCATCACGCCCTCCCTCGCCCTCGCCCGAACTTCGTGACGCCTGGAAACTAAGTACCCAGGCGTGGAGAGGGAAGTCCTCCCCACGCGTCTTGTTCCCGACGACGCTCACACCGCCCGGCGGGGCCGGAGGGATTGCAAGGCGCTCCAGGGGCGAACGCCTTGCGCATACAGACCCACGACATAGCCCACGATGAAGAGCAGTCCTGCCACCGCGAGGGGAAGCACGCGCCACAGGAAGCCCGTGGGCAGGTTCATCCACGCGTCGTGCACGCCCGTGCGCAACAGGAAGATGCTCCCACCCGCCGCGACCGCCGCCAGCGACGCCTGCCCCAGCTCCCGCCACGGGATGACGTCACGAAACCCCAGCTTCCGCTGGGACGTGGACAGCGCGCGGGGCACGCGCAAGAGCAACATCCCCTTGCCCACCACCTCCGCCAGCGCCCAGGACGTGATGCCCCCCATCATCCCGAAGTGCTTCACCCCGAACCACAGCAGGGGCACCGTCACCGCCGCCTTCACCAGGTACGAGGCGAAGATGGCGCGCGTCTGGCCCCGGGCCCGCAGCGTGCCGTCCATGGGAAGGATGGACAGCACCACGCCCAGCACGCTCACCCGGAAGATGGGGACCGCGGGCAGGAACTTCTGGCCGAACATCGCCCCCACGAACTCCGGCGCCGCCGCGAAGAGGAACGCCGCGAACGGCAGGAACACGAACGCCAGCTTCCCGGCCGCCTCCCGGAAGGCCTCCACGCCCTCCTCCAGGCGGCCCTCGCGCTCCAGTTCCCCCAGGCGCACCATCAGCACCTCGCTGGTGGGCGTGTAGAGCAGGTCCACCACCGGCAACTGGAAGCACCCCACCCGGTAGAGCGCGTACACCGCGGGGGCCACCACGCCCGCCACCGCGTACATGTGCGCGTTCTGCTGGGGGATGGCCAGGCACATCGCCGCGCCGAAGGGGGCCGCGTACACCAGCTGCTCGCGGAACAGCTTCCAGTCCACCAGCGGCCCGGTGGAGCCCCTGAGCGACACCCCCCAGGTCGCCGCGTAGCGCAGGCCCGCGAAGCAGGCCACGGCGATCATCATCCCGTGCAAGGAGAAGCCCAACAGCGGCGGCAGCACCATCACCCCCGAGCGCACCGCGTCGGACACCAGGTACACCGTCGCGGACGCCTTCGTCCTGCCCTGGCTGGTGAGTGAAATCTCCAGCGGATAGCTGCCCAGGAAGAACGCCGTGTAGAGCGCCAGTGCCGCGCGGTGCTCCATCAACGCGGGGTTGTTGAAGTAGGCCGCCACGTGGCCCAGGAAGCCCCAGACCAGGCCCGCCGCCACCAGCCCCGCGCCCGTCACGAAGAGCAGCGCGTGCCCCAGGTAGGGCCGCTTCGCCTCCGCGCGGGGCAGGAAGTAGTAGAGGCTCTGCGCCACGCCGAAGGGCAGCACGTAGGAGAGCGTCGTGGCGATGAGGAACAGCTGGTAGTAGGTGCCGTACTCATCCAGGCGCAGCACCCGGGCGAGCACGAGGGGGATGGACAGCGTGAGCCCGGCCGTGAACAGGCGGGCCAACACCAACGGGCCGGCGCGCCCCAGGAACGACGGGGACGCTGCCGGCTTGGGTGATGCACTCACTGGATCTCCTCCGGCTTCGCCGCCTCCGGGGCAATGGCCACGTTCGGCGCCACCACGACCTGGGCACCGGTCAGCGCCGCGGCAACCCGCGGATCCTTCACGAAGACCGGCGCTGTCACATCCACGACTTCCACCGGAGTCGCCTTCGCCAGTGACGCGTCCGGGCCTTCCAGGTCCTGGATGAGCAGCGTGTTGGACGGGCCGGAGGAGGACAGCGAGTGCGGCCGGCGCCCCAGCACCGGGTGGTTCATGCCCAGCACGCCGAAGCAGTCATCGAACTGGCACACCGTGAGCGCGGACGAGTAGTCCCCCATCATGCCCAGGCTGAAGTTCTCCCACATCACCTTGCGCTTGAGGGTGAACGGGTCGCCCCCCACGCGGTTGGGCAGGTCCTCCGTGGTGACGCCGGAGCGGAAGCCGTTCTGCGTGAGCACGCGGATGATCTCATCCGAGTACCAGCCGTTGCAGTACGCGAAGTCCTTCACCTGGATGCCCACCTCGCGCTCGATGGTGCGCTTGGACTCCAGGATCTCGTGCTCCACCACCGACGTGGGCTCCAGCGTCAGCACCGTGTGGCCCAGCGTGTGCGCGCCGAACTCGAAGCCGTCGCGAGCCATGCGGCGCACCTCCTCCCAGCTCATCACGTCGCCCTGCTCCGGGATGAGGTCCGAGCCGCCGCCCAGCTGCTGCTCCAGCGCGTCGATGATGCCCGTGAGCACACGCGTCGGGTGCTCACCGATGAAGTCGTCCAGCGACGCGGACACCGTCTTCTGCCCGGAGAGGATGGGCCCCAACAGCTCCAGCGACGGGCCCGGCATGGATTCATAGAACGGGCGGAACTTGCGCTCCTGGACCCGGCGCAGCAGGTGGAACAGCCGGTCGTGGTTGAAGCGCTTGTCCGTGTCGATGAACGCCGTGGGCAGGTAGGTGATGGCCGGCACCCCCATCTGCTTGAGCACCGGGTACGCGTGCCGGTAGACGTCCCGGTAGCCGTCGTCGAACGTCACCACGCACAGGTCCTTCTTCGCCGTGCGCCGCCCCGCCATCACGTCCACCGCGTCGCCCAGGCTCGCCAGTTCAAAACCCGCCGCGTGCGCTTCCTCCAGATGCCGCCGGAATGTCTCCTGGGAGATGAGCAGGCCCGGGATGGAGCGCTGCAACTCCCCCGTGAAGTCGCTCACCACGCGGTGGTAGCTCACGATGAGGATGCGCCGCCCTCCGGACTGTGACCGGCGGTACGCCGCCATCGCCTTGCGTGCTCCGCTGTAGTGAAGCAATCCCGCCGCCGCCGCCTTCGCCGCCCGCCGCAACACCCTGCCAGCCATCACGCCTCCCTCCAGCCCGCAATCCCGCCCGTTCCCCCCAATGGAACGGGCCCCATCGCGGTGTGTGCACGGTGGATGCCAAGGCGATAGGGTAGGGAATTCACCCTGCAAAACGCTTAATTCATGTGTTCCTGGTGGAACGAAAGTTCCCACGGAGGTCCCGGTCGTTGGCGGCAGTGGCGCTGAGCGCCCACCGGTGGGGAAAACCTTTCAGTGGCAGGGTGGCGGACAGGCGGAGCAGGCGTAAAAACTTCCCGCCCTCCCGCGGGCAGGCGCGGGCGGGCCCCCGCGGGCCAGGGGTTTCACTGGTGGACAGCGGGTTTTCCGGCTACGAAACGGCCCGCCGATGCCTCCTCCCCCCTCTGGATCAGCGCCCGCGCTCGCCCTCCATGACGTGAGCAAGCGCTATGGGCGAAGGTGGGCGGTGGCCCGGCTCACCTACGCGCTGCCCCCGGGGCGCTCGCTGCTGCTCACCGGCCACAACGGCTCCGGGAAGACGACGCTGCTGCGCCTCATCGCCACCGCGCTCGGCCCCACCGCGGGACGGGTGGAGGTGCTGGGCCGGGACGCCGTCCTGGAGCGCGAAGCGGTGCGCCGCGACGTGGCGCTCCTGTCCCACGCCAGCTTCCTTTATGAGGACCTCACCGCGCAGCAGAACCTGATGGTGCTCGCCCGCCTGCTGGGGGTGGACGCGCCGCAGGACGCCGCGGACGCGCTGCTGAACCGGGTGGGCCTCACCCGCCGCACGGACAGCCCGGTGCGGGGCTTCAGCGCAGGCATGCGCAAGCGCCTGGCCATCGCGCGCCTCCTGATGAAGGCCCCGGCGCTGGCGCTCCTGGACGAACCCTTCGGCGAGCTGGATCCCGCGGGCATCCGGGACATGGAGGGCGTCATCGCGGAGCTCAAGGCGGGCGGCACCACCGTGGTGCTGGCCACGCACCTCATCGAGCAGGGCATGAGCCTGTGCGAGGAGCGGCTGCACCTGCAGGACGGCCGGGCGGTGGCGGCATGAGGTCCACGCGCCCCCCGGGCCTCTTCCAGACGACGCTCGTCCTGCTGCGCAAGGACCTGCTCATTGAATGGCGCACCCGCGCGCGGCTCAACGCGCTGGTGTTCTTCGCCATGGCGACGCTGCTCCTCTTCTCCTTCGCGCTGGGGCCGGACACGAAGCTGCTGGAGCGCAACGCGGGCGGCTACCTGTGGCTGGCCATCCTGTTCGCCAGCGTGCTGTCCCTGGGCGAGTCCTTCCGCGTGGAGTCGGAGAACGCGTGCCTGGACGGCGTGCGCCTGGCGCCCGCGGACGCCCGGGCCATCTTCCTGTCCAAGGCCCTGGGCAACGCCCTGCTGCTCCTGGCCCTGGGCGTGCTGCTGGTGCCGGTGATGGTGGCCCTCTACGGGGTGCGGATCGTCACCGGGCTTGGAGACCTGGCGGGCATCCTGGTGCTGGGCAGCCTGGCGCTCAGCGCCCCAGGGACGGTCTACGCGGCGATTTCAAGCAACGCCCGGGCCCGGGATGTGCTTCTGCCTCTGCTATTGTTCCCGCTCGTCATCCCGGCCCTCCTCTCCGCTGCCAAGGGGACCACCCTCGTGCTCCAGGGAGATCCGATGCAGCAGCTGGGCTCATGGCAGGGGCTGCTGCTGGGGTTCAATCTGATTTACTGGGGCGTAGGCTTCGTGTTGTTTCCCCGGGTCATCGAGGACTGAAGGATGAACAAGTTCGTCAAGTTTGGCCTGCCGGCGTTGGTGCTGGGCTTGTTGGGCGTCGGCTGGTGGCTGGGGCTCGCATGGGCGCCGCCGGACCGGGAGATGGGCGACGTGCAGCGCATCATGTACGTCCACGTGCCGCTCCAGTGGATGGCCATGATGGCCATGTTCATCAACTTCGTGGCCGCGGTGACGTACCTCCTGCGCCAGTCGTGGAAGACGGACGCCATGGCGGAGGCCTCCGCGGAGGTGGGCCTGCTCTTCGGCACGCTGGGGATGATCACCGGCTCCATCTGGGGCCGCCCCACCTGGGGCGTGTACTGGTCATGGGACCCGCGCCTGACGTCGGAGGCCATCCTGCTGGTGTCCTACACGGGCTACCTGGTGCTGCGGCGCTTCGTGGAGGACCCGGAGAAGCGCGCGGTGTGGAGCGCGGTGGTGGCCATCATCGGGGCCATCAACCTGCCCATCGTGTGGTTCTCCGTGCGCTGGTGGCGCAGCCTCCATCAGGTGCAGTCCACCCCCAAGACGGTGGACCCGCAGATGGTGCTGCCCCTGCGCGTGGCGGCGTTCGGCATGCTGGCGCTGCTCATCCTCTTCATGGTGCACCGCTACCGCATCGCGCTCGCGGAGCGGAAGGCGGAGGTGGCGCTGCCGGATGCGCTGCCCACGGACGACCCCGCGCAGCGCGCGGCCCATTCCTCGAAGGTGGCCTGAACATGACCTCGCTGACGTCGCTGCTGGTGCTGGCCCAGGTGGGCAGTGGCCGCCTCCAGGGTGGTTGGGGGTACGTGGGCGCGTGCTACGGCATCTCCGTGGCCGCCTTCGTGCTCTACTCGGTTTCCCTCTGGGCGCGCCGTCCTCGCGCCTCCGCCGATTCGAAGGAGTGAGCCCATGACGCCCGTCAACCGCAACCGCCTCATCGCGCTGGGAGCCCTGCTCTTCGCCGGCGCCGGCCTCGGCTTCATCGCCTTCGGCAACATCGGGGAGAACCTCGTCTACTACTGGAGCCCGTCGGAGCTGCTCTCCAACGGGGACAAGGCCTACTCGGCCACCATCCGCCTGGGCGGCGTGGTGCAGCCGGGCAGCATCCACTGGAACGAGTCCCACACCACGCTGGACTTCCGCGTGGCGGACAGCGCGCACGAGGACGCCAAGAGCGTGCACGTGCGCTCGCTGGAGACGCCCCCGCAGATGTTCCGCGAGAAGATCGGCGTCGTGGTGGAGGGCACCTATGACAAGGCCGGCATCTTCACCTCCAACCGGCTGATGGTGAACCACTCCAACGAGTACCGCGCCCCCAAGGAAGGCGAGTCCCCGCGCAAGTGGCAGGACACGCTGGCCGAGGGCGCCACCACCGCCGCCGCGACGCCGCCGGGGGCGCCGTGAACGGAATGCTGGGCTATGGGCTGGTGCTGGCGGGGCTGGCCTTCGCGGCCTTCGGCGCCATCATCGGGCTGGTGGGGGGCATGCGCCGCACGGACGCGAGCTACCCCTGGGTGCTGCGCGCGGTGTGGGGCTTCGCCGCCTGCATGATTGGCAGCAACCTGGTGATGGTGGAGGCGCTGATCAACCACGACTTCAGCGTCAAGTACGTGTCCCAGGTGGGCAGCCGCGCGACGCCGCTCATCTACACCATCGTGTCGCTGTGGAGCGCGCTGGAAGGGTCCATCCTCTTCTGGGGCCTCATCATGGGCGTGTACGTGGCGGCGTTCGCCTTCGTGCACCGCCGTGAGCACGCGCGCTACATGCAGCTGGCGCTGGGCACCATGCTGGCCGTGGGCGTCTTCTTCGCCTTCCTCATCGCGGGCCCCGCCAACCCCTGGGGCGCGGTGTCGCCGGTGCCGGCGGATGGGCCCGGGCCCAACCCGCTGTTGCAGAACCACTTCCTGATGATCATCCACCCGCCCATGCTGTACGCGGGCTACGTGGGCATGACGGTGCCCTTCGGCGTCGCGGTGGCGGGGCTGCTTCGCGGGGAGATTGGCGAAGCGTGGATGGCCCCGCTGCGCCGCTGGACGCTCATCGCGTGGATGTTCCTCACGCTGGGCATCGTGCTGGGCTCCTGGTGGGCGTACGCGGTGCTGGGCTGGGGCGGCTACTGGGCGTGGGACCCGGTGGAGAACGCCAGCTTCCTGCCGTGGCTCACCGCGACGGCGTTCATGCACTCCACCATGGTGCAGGAGCGCAAGCGGATGCTGAAGCTGTGGACGCTGAGCCTCGCGCTGGCGTCGTTCGTGCTCACCATCCTGGGCACGTTCATGACCCGCTCCGGCATCTTCAACTCGGTGCACTCGTTCACCCAGTCGGACATCGGGCCCACGTTCCTGGTGTTCATCGGCGTCCTGCTGGTGGTGTGCATTGGCCTGCTGGCCACGCGCGGCCACCTGCTGGCGCCGGAGGGCCGGCTCAACTCGCTGCTGTCGCGCGAGGCGAGCATCCTGGTGAACAACCTGGTGTTCGTGGCCATCACCTTCACGGTGCTCCTGGGCACGCTCTACCCGCTGGTGTCGGAGGCCGTTCGCGGCATCCGCGTGAGCGTGGGCGAGCCGTACTTCAACAAGATGGCGGTGCCGGGCGGCATCGCGGTGCTCTTCCTCATGGGCGTGGGCCCGGTGCTGCCCTGGGGCACGCCGGACAAGGCGGCCCTGCGCCGGCAGTTCCTCATCCCCGCGGCGGTGGGCGTGGCCATCACGATCGCCTGCCACGCGGCGGGCCTGCGCGGCGTGTACCCGCTGATGACCTTCGGCATCGCGGGCTTCGTCACCCTCATCACGCTGCGCGAGCTGGCGGTGCCGGTGCGCGTGCGCATGACGGAGCGCAAGGAGGGCTTCGTCACGGCGCTGGCCACGGCGACGGGCAAGGCGCGCCGGCGCTTCGGCGGCTACGTGGTGCACCTGGGCATCGTGCTCATCATCGTCGCGGTCGCGGCCTCCAGCGCGTACGTGAAGCACACGTCCGGCACGCTGAAGAAGGACGGCACGCTGATGCTGGACGGCTACCAGCTCAAGTACGTGGGCCTGTCCTCCGGCGAGGAGCCGCACCGCACCTTCGTCGCCGCGCGCCTGGAGGTGACGGCGCCCAACGGCACGGTGAGCGAGCTGCGCCCGCGGATGAACTACTACGAGCGGAGCACGGACCCCGTGGGCACGCCCGCGGTGCGCGAATCCCCGAAGGAGGACCTGTACGTGTCGCTGATGGCCTTCAGCGAGACGACGGGCACCGCCAGCTTCAACGTCTGGGTGTTCCCGCTGGTGGGATGGATCTGGTACAGCCTGCCGCTGCTGCTGCTGGGCACGCTCATCGCCGTGTGGCCGCAGCGCCGGGCCGCGGTGCTGCACGCGGAGGCGCCGACGGTGGGCGCCGCCCCGCCCCTGCCTGGCGGTGACGCCGAGCGGGGGGCGGCATGAAGCGCTGGCGGCTTCCCCTGGTGTTCGCGGCGGTGGCCGCGGCGCTGCTCTTCGTCCTCTTCAAGGGCTTCGGGCGCGATCCCCACGAAGTGCCCTTCATGCTCAAGGGCGCTCCCGCGCCGGACTTCGTGCTCAAGCCGCTGGACGGCGGCGAGGACGTGAAGCTCGCGGACCTCAAGGGCCACCCCGTCGTCCTCAACTTCTGGGCGTCGTGGTGCGGGCCGTGCAAGTACGAGCACCCGGTGCTCGAGTGGGGCGCGCGGGAGATGGGCTCCCAGGCGGTGTTCATGGGCGTCGTCTTCGAGGACACCGAGGACAACGCGCGCGACTTCCTGCGCCGCATGGGCGTCAGCTTCCCCCAGCTGATGGACACGCGCTCGCGCATGGCGGTGGACTACGGCGTCGCGGGCGTGCCGGAGACGTACTTCATCGACGCGCAGGGCATCATCCGCGGCAAGCACGTGGGCCCCATCGATCCGCAGACGCTGGCGGCGCGCGTGAAGGAGCTGAACCAGCCGGGCCCCGCGCCCACCACCGAGGCCGCGCGGCGGAACTGAGCGGCGCCCCCCCGTTGGGAAGTCCGGCGCCTGGGACACCGGGGCCGCCTCGCGGGAGGCCTGGAATCCGTGGTACGTCCCTGCTGTCGGCGTCGTTCGAAGGGGCTTCCCCCGGCCCCTGCATCAGCGAGGTGGGCCCATGCAGTGCCCCGAGTGCGGTGAGAGCGCGGCGGACGTCCGCCTGAGTTACTGCGAGAACTGCGGCGCGAAGATGCCGGCCCGTCCGGCCGCCGCGCCCCGTCCCAGCAGCGCCCGCGGCAACCGCCCCAGCCGCCCCGCCTCCGAGCCCGCCTATGCGTCGGAGCTGATGGACGAGGAGGAGGAGATCCGTCAGCAGGGCCGGGCCTCCTCCAGCCGAGCCCCGGCGGCGGCGCCCCCTCCCAAGGTCGAGGAGGACGACGGCTACACGGGCCCCCGCTGGCTCAAGGACGTGCCGGGCCACTCGCAGAGCGTGTTGGGCGCGGGGCTGGTGGTGTTCTCGCTGGTGCTGTCCATCCTCCCCTTCTTCCCCAACGTGGGCGTGCTGGGCACGCTGCTGACGCTCGTGGGCGCGGTGGCGCTGGTCGCGCGGGAGCTGCGCCGCGACGGCAACGCGCCGGGCTGGGTGGACAGCGTGCCCCTGGTGCTGATGCGGCCGGAGGTCCCCGCCGTGTTCACGCTGCTGCTCCTGGCCCTGACGGTGCGGCTCTTGTCGGGCTTCAACCTGCTGGTGCCGCTGTGGGCGGCGGGCACGGTGTTGATCGCGCTGGAGCAGACACGGCTGGTCATCGCGGGCCCGGACGGCGTGAGTCGCCACCTCGACGTCCGTTCACTCGTGGGCTTTCCCCGGGTGGTGGCGCTGGCGGGCGTCGCGATGTGCGTGGTCGCGCTCTTCCTGCCCTGGGGCAAGATGACGGCGGACGGGTCGCCTCTGCCGAGCAACGTGCCCGTCCCGGGGAGCGCGCGCGCCGGGCCTCCGGAGCTGCGGGTGATTCCCACCCACCGTCCCTCGGATGATTCGCTCTACAGCCAGGGCGGTGGCATCCAGACGCGCTCGGGCTGGGACCTGCCCATGTCGGAGCTGCCGGAGCTCGCGCTGCTGGCGCTGCTCGTCATCGCGGCGCTGCGGCCGGAGGTGGAGCGCCCGGCCTTCCTGCGCTGGGTGCCCGTGGGCGCGGTGAGCGTGAGCCTGCTCTGGGCGCTGATGGGGGTGAGGCTCGCGGTGGGCCCCCTCGCGTTCCTCCTGGGTCTGGGGGCGGTGGGTTTCTATGCCGTGCGCCACGCCCTGGGCCGCGACGAGCCCGACGGCCTCCTGCCGCCGGAGGACGACCCCTACGACCCCGACCAGGACCTGGAGACGGAGCCCGACTCGGGCTCCCGCCGCTAGGTGCGCGGACATGCGCCCCAGGGCCGCCCGGGCGGCGGGCGGGCGTCCCAGGTTTCGCTGTGCAACACCCGTCAGGGGGCGGTAGGTAGGGACGGCCCCCGCTGGAGCCCTCGATGAACGCCGTCCTCCTTTCGTTGACCCTCGCCCTGGGCCTCGCCACGGGGCAGTTCGCGCCGCAGCAGGCGGGGAGTGATCCGCTCGCGCCGGCCCACGAGGCGCGGGTGCAGCAGCTGGCGAAGAAGCTGCGCTGCGCCGTGTGCCAGGGCCTGTCGGTGGCGGACAGCCCGTCGTCGATGGCGCGCGCGCAGCTCGACAAGGTGCGCGAGCTGGTCTCCGAGGGCAAGACGGACACGGAGATCGTCGACTACTTCGTGGCGCGCTATGGCGAGTGGGTGCTGCTGGAGCCGCGCGCGGAGGGCTTCAACTGGTTCGTCTGGCTGGGGCCCGTCGTGCTCGTGTTGGGTGGCCTCTTCGTCATCCTGAAACAGCGCCAGCCGCTGCCGGAGGCCGCGCCGGCCCCCTCCCCTTCCTCTCCGACGCCGTCGACCGACGACGCGGACCCCTACCTCCAGGCCGTGCGCCGGGAGCTGGAGCGCTAAGCCATGCAGCCCGAGCCCACCAACTGGTTGCCCGGAATCATCGTCCTGTCGGTCGCCTTCGTGCTGGCGGCCGCGTGGCTCCTCTACATGCGCTTCAAGACGGCCAGCGCGCCCGAGGCCACGACGAAGGCGGACGGGACCGCGGACGACCTGGCTCAGCGCGCGCAGTCGCTCATCGAGCAGCTGCGCACGCTGGAGGCGGAGAAGCACCACTTCACCGCGGAGCACTACACGGCGGAGAAGGCCCGCCTGGAGAAGGAAGCCGCCGCCGCGCTGCGCGCGAAGGACGAGCACCTGAAGCGGCAGGCGGCCGGTGAGCGGACGCCCGCGCGCAACGTGCCGGCGCCCACGGGGTGGGCGTCGCGCAACCCGCAGCTGGTCGGCGCCATGTGGGGCGCGGGCGTGGTGGTCTTCTTCGGGGGCCTGGGCTACCTGCTGGTGTCCGAGCAGAAGCCGCGCGAAGAGGGGCAGATGGGCACGGGTGTGACGCCGCCGGGGATGATGGCCCAGCAGCAGCAGGAGGACATGCCCCCGCCGAACGACGAGATGGAGCAGGCTCGCCAGCGGCTGGAGTCGAACCCGGGCGACGTGGAGGCCGCGGCGATGTTGAGCCACGAGCTCATCCGTCAGCAGCAGTTCGCCGAGGCGATGAAGGTGACGCAGAAGGGCCTGGCGGTGGACCCCTTCAACGTGGAGCTGCGGGTGCACCGGGGCGTGCTGCGCGCGGCGTCGCAAGGCGACCTGCAGGGCGCGGAGCAGGAGCTGGTGGAGCTGGTGGACACGTGGCCGGACGCGCAGGAGGCGCTCATCTTCCTGGGCAGCCTGGCGCTGCGTCGCGGGGACAAGGCCGGCGCGCTGGTGCACTTCGAGCGCTTCACGGTGGAAGTGCCCAAGAACATGCAGCCCCCGCAGCTGGCCCCCGCCATCGCCCAGCTGAAGGCCGAGGTCGCGCGGCAGTAGCCAGCCGCGCCCGCGTCCCCCCACCCGCGCGACGGGCACCGCCAGTTCAGGGCCGGCTGACAGGCCCCTGGACCCGCGCGTGGGCGATGCACAGGAAGCTGGAGGCGGAGCAGAGCAGGTCTCCGTTGCTCCGGACCAGGTACCTGCGCTCCAGCTCCGCGGAGCCGACCCTGGAGACCACCTCCAGCCCTCGCTCGCGAAGGAAGCGCTCCGTGGCGTCCTCCTCGATGCCGAACGTCATCGGGTGGCCCATCTCCGCCAGCGAGCGGATCCACTGCTCGGTGCCGGGATAGCGGGGGTCTCCCCGGAGCGCCCCCTGGGCCACGTAGTCGAACGCGATGCTGCTCCCCGGCGGCGTGTTGCGCACGACGAAGCCCAGCGTCTGATCGACGCCCTCCTGCGTGAGGTACATGCTCACGCCCTCCCAGAGGAAGAAGGTCCGCGCGGAGCGCTCGAAGCCGGCGGCGGGGAGCACGTCCTCCAGCCGCTGCGTGTCGAAGTCGATGGGCACGTACCGCACCCAGTCAGGCAGGGAGCCGAAGAGCGACTGGAGCCGCTGCTGCTTCTTCACCTGCGTGGCCGGCAGGTCCACCTCGAAGACGCGCGCCTTCGACAGCCGCTCACGGAACCGGTACGCGCGGCTGTCATAGCCCGCGCCCAGCAGCACCACCTGCTCCACGCCCTCCTCGAGCGCGTTCACGAAGAGCGCGTCGAGATGGAGCGTCCGCGCGGTGGCGCAGCCATAGGCCCCCGGAAACCTGCGACCAAAGTGGCTCATGAGCCAGGAGCGCAGCGGGGCAATCGACAGGGCCGCGCGGGAGATGGGCCCCAGGAACTGGGCCGCCATGAGGTCGGGATTGCGGACGGAGGAGTCCGGCTCATGCACGCCCATGGCACGCCAGATCGCGACCCCCTCCGCCGTCCGGTCGGCACGTCGCTTGTCCCGGTTCATCCGACCCTCACATGAGCTTCGGGCTCCGGTCGCGCCGTCATCTCCAGCGACCGCGTCACGATGCGGTTCTCCTGGGTCCCCAGGTGGATGACGTCGTCCCGACTGGAGATCGAGGCACGCAGGACGTCCCCCGCCTTCAAGTAGGCGGCGGTGTTGCCCTGCTTCAAGAGGAGCTTCGCGAGCGTCTTGTCGGACAGGAAGACGCTGATGAGCTTGCCCACCTGTCGAGTCAGCTTCGACATGTTCCTGCCCGCCGCCACGCCGCTGGGAGTCCCCGTCAGCACGAGGTCTCCCGGGAACAGGTCCATGATCTCCGACAGCTCCGTCAGGGTCTCTTCCGGCGGGTAGATCATCTCCGCGGTGCTCGCGTCCTGGCGCACCTCACCGTTGACGGACAGCATGAGCCGCAAGTCCATCAGCCTCGCGGCGTCCTCCGGGCCGAGGAGATAGACATACGGCCCCACCGGGCAGAAGGTCCGGAAGCTCTTCGCCTTGTGCCACTGCCCCTCCGCGAGCTGGAGGTCCCTGGCGGAGATGTCATTGCCCATCACGATCCCCGCGACGAACTCATGCAGCCGCGCCCGCGCCACGCGCACGGGCCCGGAGATCCTCCGGCCGATGATCAGCCCCAGCTCGATCTCGTAGTCGAGCATCCGGACCCGCGCGGGCTTGATGATGTCCGCCGTGCTCGACGCCAGCGACGACGACGCCTTGCGGAAGAACTGGTTGAAGTCCTTGGCGTCCGGGTCCTGCCCCACCTCCAGCATGTGGCTGCGGTAGTTCTGTCCCTGGCAGACCACGTTGCACGGCGACGTCACCGGGGCGAGCAGCTCGACCTCCGCCAGGGCGAGGCCCTCGCCCTCGCCTGCCGCCGCCATCACCCGCGCCCGCGCCGCGCCCTTCTCCAGGAACTCGGCGAGGGACTCGTACCGGCCCGGGATGGGGACGACCTGCTCCTGGCGGACCCATCCCCACCGGACCTCGCCTCCTGCCTTGAAGCGCGCGACATGAGTTCCCATGGCGAAAGGCTCCTTCACCGCGGCCCGGGGGCCACCGCGAGTTCATCCAGGAAGCAGGTCATCCGGTCCGCGACCTCGCGAACATGCGGGGCCTGCAGCATCGTGTAGTGATTGCCTGGCACCTGATGGAGCTGTGCCTGGAGCAGGCGCTCGCCCCAGCTCTCCACCGGTGCGGGCAACGTGTCCGACGGGTGCGCAGCCAGCTGCTCCGCCTGGAGGAAGAGCACCTTGCCGCGGTAGGGCTCGGGCCGGTAGCGGGACAAGGCCCGCGCGTTGCGCGCGAAGACGCGGAAGCGCTGCTCCAGCTCCGGAAGCTCCACTCCCGGCAGGGCGCCCAGGGCCCTGGCGTGCTCGGCCAGATAGCCCAGGCGTCCTCCCTCATCGAGCGTCTGGAGCTTCGTCGCATCGAGCTTCGCCGCCTCCGCGCCCCCCAGCAGATCCGTGGCGAACCACGCCATCAGCGCGCCGGGCTCCTCCGCCCGCTGGTAGAGGTCCGGAGACCAGGTCTCCAGCAACATGAGCAGCTCGACCTGCTCCGACCGTGCCTCCAGCTGCCGCGCCATGGCCTGCGCGACGATGCCTCCCGTGGACCAGCCCCCCAGGCGATACGGCCCCTTCGGGCGGACCCGGCGCACCTCCTCCAGGTAGCGCGCCGCCATCTCCTCGATGGAGCCCGCGTCCTGATCCGCCAGGGATTGCAGCGCGTAGAAGGGCTGACGGGGCCCGAGCTGCCTCGCCAGCGGCGCGTAGCACAGCACGTCTCCCCCCGTGGGATGCACGAAGAAGAGGGGTGGCTTGTCGCCCGTCTCCTGGATGCGCACGAGCGGATCCCGAGCGCGCGTCCCTCCGTCCTGCTGGCGCAGCAGGGCCGCGAGCTGACGGATGGTGTCCGCCTGGAACAAGAGGGAGACAGGCAGCTGCCGCCCCCACCTGGCGCGGAGCCGGGACATCAGCCGGACCGCCAGCAACGAGTGGCCCCCCAGCTGAAAGAAGCTGCTGGTGACGCCAATGGGGCGCAGGTCGAACAGCTCCTCCCAGAGCGCCGCGAGTTCCAGCTCCAGCGCGTCCCGGGGCGCGACGTAGGAAGCCGAGAGCTCCGGTGCCGGCGCGTCGGGCACCGGGAGGGCGCGGACATCCAACTTCTTGTTCGGCGTCAACGGCAGCGCGTCGAGCCGGACGAAGTGAGCGGGAATCATCGAGGCCGGGAGCCTGTCCCGAAGGAAGCGCGACAGCGCCGAGGGCGCGACGTTCGCCGCCTCCGTGGCCGCCACGACGTAGGCCGTGAGCCCCACCTCCCCCGCGGCGTCGGCCCGCGCCACCACCACCGCCTGCCGGACCTCTGGGTGCTGGCGCAGCTCCGCCTCGATTTCACCGGGCTCGATGCGCACACCCCGGACCTTGACCTGCTGGTCCTGGCGCCCCAGGAACTCGATGCGCCCATCCGGCAGGTGACGGACCAGGTCTCCTGTCCGGTACATGCGCGTGCCGGGTTCAGCGCCAAAGGGGTCCGGGATGAAGCGCTCCGCCGTCAGCTCGGGACGGTGGAGGTAGCCCCGCGCCACCCCTTCGCCGCCGATGAACAGCTCACCGGGCACACCCACCGGAACGGGCCGCAGCCGCGCGTCCAGCACGTACATCCGGGTGTCCGCGATGGGCCTCCCGATGGCGATGACCGGCGCGGCCTCCGACACCCGCTCGAACGAGGACCAGATGGTCGTCTCGGTCGGGCCGTACATGTTGAGCACCTCGCCCCCCACCAGCGGGAGGACCTGACGCCCCAAGGCCGCGGGGAAGGCCTCGCCTCCCACCAGGAGCTTCTTGAGCGGACGCAGCAACTCGGCGCCCCCTGGCTCCAGCAACAGCATCCGCAACATCGACGGCGTGCACTGGAAGTGGGTGACGCCGTGCCGGGCGATGAGCGAGGGGATGTCCTCGGACTCCTCCTGGGGACGCGAGCACTGCTCGCGCAGGGCGTTCAAGGTCCGGAGTCCGGCCAGCGTCGAGTCGACGTCCACTCCGAAGTCGATGAGACACGCGACCTCGTCCACGCCCAGCTCGCGCAGCCGGTCGATCAACGGCAGACAGCTCTCCACGTTTCCGAACAGGCCCATCTGGTTGAAGTACCGGTCGATGGCCTTCGCGAGCAGCAGGTCGACGTCCGCCTCCGTCAGCGACTCCAGCTCGCCTCCGTGCGGCAGCGGCCCGAGGACCGAGCGCAGGAGTCCGATGGAGCTCTTCAGGTACTGGCGAAGGGGCGCGTTCACCTTCTGGCGGATGGCTTCGACGTCCTCCCCCATGAACGTGTGCAGCATGAGGGTGACGTGGCCCGGCCCCGGCCCGTGGCCCGCGGCCGTCCAGGCGTCGCGATAGATTTGAATCTTCTTCGCCAGCTCCGGGAGGTTCTGTCCGAGCAGGTGCGTGAGCACGTGGGCGCCCGACGCCCCCGCCGCGCGGAACGTCTCCGGGTTGCCCGCCGCCGTCACCCAGACCTGGACCTCCGGCTGGATCGGCCGGGGCAGGGACTGGACTGGAACGTCCTGGCCCTGCCCGTTCCGGAAGGACACCGCCTCTCCCCGCCAGAGCTTCTGGACGGTGGAGATCTGCTCGAAGAAGCGGCTGCGTGCCTCCGCGAAGCGCTCCGGCGCGAGCACGAAGTCATTGGGGTGCCACCCCGAGGCGAACGAGAGGTCGACGCGTCCGTCGGAGAGGTTGTCCACGATGGACCACTCCTCCGCGACCCGGATGGGGTTGTGCAGCGGGAGCACGATGCTGCCCGCGCGGATCCGGATGTTCCGCGTGGTCGCCGCGAGGGCCGCGCTGACGACGGAGGGATTCGGATAGAGCCCACCGAAGGCGTGAAAGTGCCGCTCGGGAGTCCAGACCGCCTTGAAGTCGTGCGCGTCCGCGAATCGGGCGCCCTCCAGCAGGAGCCGGTACTTGGCCTTCGCGTGCTCTCGCTCGTCGCTGGCGAAATAGAACAGGCTGAACTCGAGCGGCTTGCCCGACACGCCGGGAGGGCTCGACGTCCGGCGCGCCCCCTGCTCGCCGCGCAGGACCACCTGGAAGCCTCGGGTGAGCGAGTACAGGAGCTCCAGCACGGAGATGTCGAATGACATGCTCGTCGTCGCGAGCCACACGCCGCGCTCGCCCGCGTCCATGGCGCCGTCCATCGCGTCGAAGAAGCGCGCGACGTTGCGGTGACAGACCATGCAGCCCTTGGGGCGGCCCGTGGAGCCCGAGGTGTAGAGCGTGTACGCCACATGCTCGGCGTTCACGCCGCTGCTCGGAGGCTCCACGTCCCCGGACGCGTCCTCGCCGCCGTCGTCCAGGAGCACCACCTTCGCGCCCGTCTCCGGCAAGAGCGCGCGCTGCCGCTCCTCGGCCAGCACCACCCGTGCCTGGGAGTCGGTGAGCATGTAGGCGAGCCGGTCCACGGGATAGGTCGGATCCATCGGCACGTAGGCGCCGCCGGCCTTCAGGATTCCGAGCATGCCCACCACCATGTCCGGACCTCGTGGGACGCAGAGGCCCACCCGCACCTCCGGTCCGACCCCAAGCGCCCGGAGCCGGTGCGCCAGCCGATTCGCGCGCGTGTCCAGGTCGCGGTAGCTCAGCCGCTGGCCGCCGGAGACCAGCGCGATGGACTCCGGGGACGCGAGGACCCGCGCCTCGAATAGCTCATGGATGCACCGCGCGGGAGACGGCTCGGAGCGGGTCGCATTCCAGGTGTCGAGCACCTGCCGTCGCTCCGCTTGCGTCAGCAGGGGCAGCTCGGACAGGCGTCGCTCGGGGTCCTCGACGATTCCCTCCAGCAACGTCTCCAGATGCCCCACCATCTGGCGGACCCGCGCCGCGTCGAACAGGTCCGTGCGGTACTTCAGCACGCCGCCCAGGGACGCATCCGTCTCCGTCAACTCCAGCGAGAGATCGAACTGGCCTTCCTGCTGCGGGATGTCGAACGGCCGCAGCACGAGCCCGCCGGGCAGCGCCGGGTTCGCCTCGTCACCCTGGTAGATGTCCTCCCGGGGCGTGGGCTGGAGCATGAACGCCACCTGGAAGATGGGCGAGCGTCCTGAGTGCCGCTCCGGGTTCAGCTTCTCCACGAGCAGGTGGAAGGGAAAGTCCTGGTGCGCGAGCGCGCCGACGACCGTCTGGCGCAGCTGCCCGAGCAGGGCCCGGAACGAAGGGTCACCGGAGAGCCTCCCCCGCAGGACCATCATGTTCATGAAGTTGCCCACGACCTTCGCGAACTCGGGTTGAGTCCGTCCGAGCGTGGGGGTGCCGACGAGCAGATCCTCCTGCCCCGAATAGCGGTGCAGCAGGGTCATGAGCGCGGTCAGGAGCACCGTATACAGCGTGACGCCCTCCTGCTCGCAGAGCGCCCTCAGCCGCCGGGCCAGCGTCCCTCCCAGCGAGACGGGCACCGAAGCGCCCGCGTAGGTCTGCACCTCCGGACGGGGATGCGCGAAGGGCAGGTCCAGCACCGGCAGCGGTCCCGCCAGCTGCCGGGACCAGTAGTCCCAGAGCCGCTGTCCCGCGGAGCCCGAGAGCATCTCGGCTTGCCACCGGACGTAGTCCACGTAGGTCGCCGGGGGTGGAGGCAGCGTCGCGGGAACGCCCGCCTTCTCCGCGGCGTAGAGGTGCCGCAGCAGCTCCTCCCCCAGCACCAGCAGCGACCATCCGTCGTAGACGATGTGGTGGATGGCGATGAGCAGCACGTGGTCCCGAGGCCCCCGGGAGAACAACCGCACCCGCATCAGCGGGCCCCGCTCCAGGTCGAACGGAGCCTCGGAGGCCCGCGTCACCTGCTCCCGCAGCGACTCGAGGTCGAGGCCGGGGACCTGAAGCTGCTCGAACTGGACCTCGGCCCGCTGACGCACCCTCTGGAGCGGCTGCCCCTGGTGCGCCGTGAAGGTCGTCCGCAGCGCGCCATGCCGGTCCACGAGCCGCTGGCAGGCCCGTCGCAGCGCGGCGACGTCCAGGTCGGTGACGATGCGAATCGACAGCGCCGTGTTGTACGCGGCGCTGTCAGGGGCCACCTGGGAGACGAACCAGAGCGCCTGCTGCCCATGGGAGAGCGGATGGACGGACTCCCCGTCGGCCGCGAGCCGGCGCAGGTGCTCCACCAGCGCGGCCTTGTGCGTGGCCAGCTTCGCCAGGGTCTCCGGCGAGAGCGCGCCCTTGGGGGCCCGGTACTTCAGCCGCTCCCCCTCGACCCAGAGCGTGGCGCCCTGCCGGGACAGTTCGGCGACCAGTTCGTCGGTCATCACAGCTCGCCTTCCTCCCAGTCCTGGGTCGAGGCACCCCGTCCCGGACCGCGGCCGTCGAGCTGTTCAGCGAGGCGCTGCGACAGGTGCGCGATGCTCGCGCCCTGCAACAGCTCATCGAGCTGCATCGTCACGCCTGTCTCCGCGTGGATCTTGTGCTTCAGCTCGAGCGCCAGCAGGGAGTCCAGGCCCAGGGTGCTCAGGGGCTGCTCCGCGTCCAGCCGGACCACTGGCATCTTCAACAGGTTGGCGACCAGCTCTCGCAGGTAGCTGTCGAGCAGGGGGCCCCGCTGGCCGGGCTCCGAGGCGAGCAGCGCCTTCGAGAAGGTGCTCGCCGCGGTCGAGGCCTCCTGGAGCGCCTTGGCCCCGGGAGGCGGCGGCAGCGCATACGGCCCCTTCTCGACGGCGCTGTAGACGGCGTCGTACGAGACCCGCGCGCCCAGGCGCTCCAGGTTGATGCTCCGGAGGGTGTCCACGTCCAGCGACTCGTCCTTCGTCACCGTGAACAGGAGGTAGGCCGCCAGCCGACGCCGCAGCAGCTCACCCAGCATGTGGATGCCATGCAGGTGCTTCTGCGTCACCTCATCCAGGTCCCGGGTCACCCGCGCGAAGTTCTGCTCGAAGTCGGGGTCGTGGAGGAAGTTGGCGATCTCCTGGCTGGACTCGACGGCCTCGACGATGCGCAGGTGGTTGCGGGCAAGCAGCTCCGCCCACTCGGCTTGAGGCACGAAGAGCGTGGTCGACTCCGGGTGCTCGATGGGGCTGACCATGTTGGACAGCGTCTCCGCCATCACCAGGTAGCCGCCGTTGCGCAGGCTCCGGCTGATGTTCGCGAAGAGGTCCGCCTTGTTCCGGATGTGATGGATGACCTGGAACGCGATGACCAGGTCGTACGTGGACGGGAAGGGATCCCGCGAGCTGTCCTGGTAGTGGAGCTTGATGCGCCCATCCAACCCGAGCCCGCGGATGCGCTGCCGCCCCGCTTCAATCTGGTCGGGCGAGATGTTGCAGCCGTGAAGCTCCAGGTGGGGATGCGCCTTGCCCAGGTCGATGAGGTCCGCGGCGTGGCCACACCCGATGTCGAGCACGCGGGTGAACGACGGGAAGTCGAGCCCCCGGTAGAGCGTCCTCGCCATCTCGAGGTTCGACTGAAGAGCGAGGTCGTAGAACTGCTTGTAGACCGCCTCCTTCGCGGGGTCCTTCTCGGGCCGGTACATCGCGATCCACGAGAAGCCAGGCACGGGCTCGCGGAGCGTGGCGAAGCGCAACGACGGGAACTGCACCGCGGTGTTGACCTCCGCCAGCTGGACGATGGTCCGGTAGAAGGTCACGAGCACATCGGTGTTGGGGATGAGGGAGTCGACCCAGTAGCGCTCACGCTGGAAGGGATACGTGGGCAGCGGCGTGCGTCGACGCGCGTGTGCCTTGTCCAATCCCTCCCAGTCCACCTCCACGCCCCTCACGTACAGCCTCGCCATGCTCCCCAGCAGCGTCTCCCAATCGCTGCTCCCGGGCCTCAGGCTCCCCACCCACTCCGCCTCCCCCTTCCCCAGGTACCTCTTCCCCACTCCCGTCAGCGTCGGCTTCGGCCCCACCTCCACGAAGACCCGGTACCCCCTCTCGTACAACCCCTTCACTCCCTCCCAGTACCTCACCGGCTCCCTCAGGTGCCTCGCCCAGTACCCCGCCTCCTTCTCCTCTCCTCCCTTCACCGCCCTCCCGCTCACGTTCGACACCAACTCCAACCGCGCTCGCTCCATCCTCACCTTCCCCGCCGCCCTCTCGAACGCCTCCTTCATCGGCTCCATCAGCTCCGAGTGGAACGCGTGCGTCGTCTTCAACACACGGCACTCCCTCCCCTTCGCCTTCAGCCTCCCCTCCACCTCCTCCACCTCCTTCACCCTCCCCGCCAGCACCACCTCCTCTGGCCCATTCACCGCCGCCACCAACCCTCCTCCTCCCTCCCCCCTCACCTCCTCTTCACTCGCCAGCACCGCCACCATCTTCCCTTCTCCCTCCAACCCCTCCATCAACCTCCCTCTCTCCATCACCAGCTTCAGCCCCTCCTCCACGCTGAAGACTCCCGCCACGCACGCCGCCACGTACTCACCCAGGCTGTGCCCCATCACCGCCGCCGGCTTCACTCCCCACTCCGCCCACACCTGCGCCAGCGCGTACTCCACGCTGAACAGCGCCGCCTGCGACACGCTGCTTCTCTCCAGCTGCTTCCCCTTCCCTCCGTACAGCACCTCCACCAGCGACTCCCCCAGCTCCTCCTTCACCACCCCGTCGCACTTCTTCATCACCTCCCGGAACGTCTCCTGCGTCTCGTACAGCTCCCTCCCCATCCCCTCGTGCTGCACTCCCTGCCCCGTGAAGAGCAGCACCACCTCTTCTCCTCCCGCCTTCCTCGCCTGCCCCGCCGCCCCCCTCTCCACCGCCCCTTCCCTCTCGTACCTCTCCAATTCCTCTCTCAGCTCCTCCGCCGTCCCTCCCACCACCGCCACCCGGTGCGCGAACCGCCCTCGCCCCGTGTTCGCCGTGAAGCACGCGTCCCCCAGCTCTTCTTCCTCCAGCGCCTTCGCGTACCGGCCCGCCAGCTCCCTCAGCGTCTTCTCGCTCCGCGCTGACAGCGCCAGCACGTGCTTCGGCCGCTCCTTCCCCTTCCTCCGCTCCACCTCCGGCGCCCCTTCCAGCACCACGTGCGCGTTCGTCCCGCTGGCGCCGAATGAACTCACGCCCCCCACGCGCTTTCCGTCTCGCGCCGCCCACGGTGCGTGCTGGGTGGGGATCTCCACCGGCAGCTCATTCCAGGGGATGTAGGGGTTGCCCCGCTTGAAGTGCAGATGGGCGGGGAGCTCGCCGTGCTTCAAGGCGAGCACGAGCTTGATCAACCCCGCGATGCCCGCCGCGTATTCGAGGTGGCCGATGTTCGTCTTCACCGAGCCGACCTGGAGGGCCGCGCCACCTTCCCGCTTCCCTCCGAACACGGCGCCCAGCGCGCGCAGTTCGATGGGGTCGCCCAGCGACGTGCCGGTGCCGTGCGCCTCCACGTAGCCCACCTGCGCCGGCTCCAATCCGGCATCCGCCAGCGCCTGGCGGATCACCGCCTGCTGTGCGAGCCCGTTGGGCACCGTCAAGTCACTGCTGTGCCCATCCTGATTCACCGCCGTACCGCGAATGACGGCGAGCACGTTGTCCCCGTCCTCGAGCGCGTCGGAGAGGCGCTTGAGCACGACCATGCCGCAGCCTTCGCCCCGGCCGTAGCCATCCGCCGCGGCGTCGAACGTCTTGCACCGGCCATCCACGGCGAGCATGCGCGCCTTGCAGGTGGTGATGGTGCCCTGCGGCGTCAGGATGAGGTTCACGCCCCCCACGAGCGACAGCGAGCTCTCACCCGAGCGCAGGCTCTGACACGCCAGATGGACCGCGACGAGTGACGAGGAACAGGCCGTGTCCACTCCGAGGCTCGGCCCCTGCAAGTCGAAGAAGTGGGACAGGCGCCCGGTCGCGAACGTCAGCAGACTGCCCGTCAGGTAAGTCGCGTCGATGCTGTCGGCGCCCTTGCCCTGGATGAGCTGGGTGTAGTCCCCGGTGGCGCCGCCAATGAACACCCCCGTCTTGCTGCCCGCGAGGCTCCGCGGCGCGATGCCCGCGTGCTCCAGCGCCTCCCAGGCCACCTCCAGCAGCAGCCGGTGCTGGGGGTCCAGGTTCGCCGCCGCGCGCGGAGGAATCCCGAAGAAGTACGGGTCGAAGAGGTCGACTCCCTCCAGGAACGCGCCATTCCGCGTGTACATCTTCCCGGGCTTGGATGGGTCGGCGTCGTAGTACGCGTCGATGTCCCAGCGGCTGCGCGGCACCTCGCGTACGGCGTCCACGCCGTCTCGCAGCAGTCGCCAGAAGGACTCCGGGTCATTGGCGCCGCCCGGGAACCGGCAACCGATTCCGATGATGGCGATGGGCTCCGCCGTCTTCTTCTCTGGAACGCCCTCGCCCACGGAGCGAAGGAGCATCTTGGCAAGACTCACCCGCTTCTCGGGGGAGAGACCGCGCACCAACTTCTCCATGACGTCACTCATTTGAGCCCTCACCAGGGAAAGACTGTGCAAGTGATTGCAGCGCGGTCTCAGACAACCGCTCCGCTTCGCTCAGCAGTTCGAAGATGCTTTCGTCCTTCAACAGCGGATCCACCTCGGCGACGGCGGCGGCGGCGAGCGCCACCTCCGGCCGGGGAGCAACAAGCGCCGCGAGCGCGGGGACCTCCTTCGCCAGGAAGTCGGTCAGCTCCGCGACGGTCGGGTACTCGAAGGCGAGCGTGGAGGGGAGCTTGTGCCGCAGGCTCCGCTCCAGGTGGTTCTTCAGCTCGACGGACATGAGCGAGTTCATGCCCATCTGGAAGAAGCCCTGCCCTGGCGTCAGGGCCGACGGCTCCGCGCCCAGGACACGCGCGGCTTCGGCTCGCACGAACTCCTGCAACACGCCGCGGCGGCGGCCCGAGGGTGCCTCCTCCAGCCGGCTCAGCAGCTCGGAGCGGGCGGCGCCCTGCTCCGCGGGGGCCTTCGCGGCGGACGCGCCCACGGAGATGGCTTCGAGCAGGGGCCGGTGTCGCCGTGCCTCCAGCAGCGGCTTGAAGCGACTCCAGTCCACCGCCGCCACGGTCCTCTGCGTGACGCCCGCGCCCACCAGATGCCCCAGCAGCGTGAGCGCCGCTTCGGTCGGCATCGCCTCCAGCCCCACCTGCGAGAAGAAGCGCTGCGCCTGCTCCGAGCCCGCCATCCCGCCTTCACTCCAGCGGCCCCAGTTGATGCACGTCGCCGCCAGCCCCTGTGCCTTGCGGTGGTGCGCGAGCGCGTCGAGGAAGTGATTCGCCGCCGCATACGCGGCCATCCCCTGCGAACCCCACACGGAAGACGCGGAGGAGAACAGGACGAAGCAGTGGAGCGGCAGGTGGCGGGTGAGCTCGTGGAGCATCCAGGCGCCCATCGCCTTGGGATGGAAGACGGACGAGAGCACCTCCGGGCCTGTCTCCCTCAGCGCGCGGTGCGCCGACACGCCCGCCGCGTGGAAGAGGCCCACGAGCGGCACCGGCCCCTGGCCGCATGCCTCGATGAGCGCGCGCACCTGCTCCGGTTCGCCGACGTCGCACCGCAGGTAGCGCACCGTCGCCCCTTGCGACTGGAGCTCGCGGAGCGCCTTGACCCGCGACGTGAGCGGGCTGTCCGCCGGGAGCGAAGCCCATTCGCCCGGGGCCGGAAGCTCGGTGCGACCCGACAGGAGCAGGTGCCGGGCCCCACGAGCCACCAACCACCGCGCGACCTGGAGCCCCAGTCCTCCCAGGCCTCCAGTGATGAGGTACGCCCCATCGCTCCGCCAGGTGGCCTCGCCAGCGGTAGGCACCTCGCCGCGCGACAGCCGGGCCACGTGCCGCGTCCGCCCACGCAAGGCGAGCTGATCCTCTCCATCCGACGCGCACAGCTCCTCGCAGAGCGCATCGACCTCCTGCGCGTCCGAGGAAGGCGAGAGGTCCACGAGGCCACCCCACAGCTCGGGGTGCTCCAGCGCGAGCACTCGCCCCAATCCCCAGATGGGCGCCTGCGCGACGGAGACGGGAGCACCGTCGCCGACGGACTGCGCGCCCCGCGTGACCAGCCACAGCCGCGTGTTCGCGCCCGCTCCCCCGCCCAGCCGCTGCACCAGGGTCAGCAGGCTTCCGCAGCCGCTCCCCAGCGTCGCCTCTTCCAGCGCCACGTCGCCGCCGAGGTCCAGGTTCCACAGATGCACCACACCTCGGAAGGGGCCGCCTCCCTCCGAGGCCAGCCGCTCCAACACCCGCTGCCAATCCGCGGGGTCCGTCGGATTGACGTGGGCCACATCCGCTCCGGGTGTCTGGGGATCGAGCCCCGCATACAGCAGCGTGCAGCGCTCTCCCCGGGCTCGAAGCCGCGCGGCCAGCGCCTCCCCCGTGCCCGTGCGGTCGCAGAGGAGCAACCACCGGCCAGCGGCTCCGCCCTTTCGCTCCGCCTCGGGTTTCGGCGCGCGCGGCCTCTGGGGCCACTTCACCTCGTAGACCCACTCCTCGCGCACCGCGGAGTCCTCGGCGGGCGCCGCCCAGGCCCCCGCGTCCTCGAACGCGGCGAACGGGGTCAGCGCCGCGACCTTGGCGCGGTTCACCCGAGCCAGATAGGGCGCCCCCGCGTGCTCGTCCTTCTGGGCGACGAGCAGCGCGTAGCTCATCAAACCCTTGTCGAGCGCCTTGCCGAAGTTGCGCATGGCATCGAAGTTCCGCTTCACCAGCTCACTGAGCTTGAACCGCTGGGCGACGACCTCCAGGTGACGGTCGAACCCGGGGTCGTCGAGGAAGTGCGCGGCCTCGTGGCTGATGTCGACGCCCTCCACCAGACGGAAGCGGTGGCGCGCGAGCAGCTCCGCCCACTCGTCGGCGTTGACGTTGTACGACGCGGTCTCCTCGACGTTGATGGCCGAGACGCCATTGGCGATGAAGTCGGCGAGGAGCAGGAAGCCGCCGTTCTGGAGGCTCCGGGAGAGGTTCGCGAACAGCGCCGTCTTGTCCGCGACGTGGGTGGCGACCTCGAACCCGAACGCCACGTCGTACCGGTCCGGGAAGGCCTCCTTCGCGCTGTCACGCGCGAAGACCCGGACGCGGTCCTGGAGCCCGCGCGCCCGCACCCGCTCCGCGTCGATGGCCGCCTGCTCCGCGGAGATGGTGTAGCCATCCAGGCGCAGGTGCGGGAACCTCCTCGCCAGCGAGATGAGGTCGGAGGCATACCCGCATCCGAAGTCGAGCACCTTGCGCACCGAGGACCAGCGGACGCCTCGGAAGAGCACCGACCGGAGCCCGCGCTGCCCCTGCAACAACAGCTCCGTGTGCTCGGGTCGCTCCGGGAGACCGTAGACGCTCATCAGCCAGGAGAAGCCCGGGACCGGTTGACGCTGGATGCCGAAGGTCAGGTAGACCTCGTCCGGCGCGAGCACCCGCTCCCGCTCCACGGAGTCGTCGTAGAAGCGGGACGGCGTGCCGTCGGCGTGCTCGGACGTCATCGCGTCCGCATGCGCTTCCCGCGCTTCCGGGAGGGGGGCGACAGGACGTGCCACGCTCCGGGGAGCGGCCTGACGCGGCTCCAGCCAGAAGCGTGAGCGCTGCCAGGGATAGCCCGGCAGGAGCGTGCTCTCACCGGCCTCCGGATACACCGCGCGCCAGTCGATGGGATGCCCCGCGGTGTGGAGGGCCCCGAGCGACTGGAGCAGGACCTCCGTCTCCCCCTCCTCCCTCCGCAACGAGGGCAGCACGACTCCCTCCGCGCGCGACGCTCGGACGATGCGCTCGATGGACTGCGTCAGGATGGGATGCGGACTGAGCTCCAGGAAGACGTGGTGCGGGCTCGCGAGCAGCTGCTCGATGACCGGAGAGAACAACACCGGCTCGCGCAGGTTGCGCAGCCAGTAGGTCGCATCCCAGTCCGTCCCATCGGTCAGGCCGCCGGTGACGGTGGAGTACACGGGCAGGTTCGCGGGCCGGGGCTGGAGCGCGCCAAGCACCTCCCGCAGCTCCGGGAGCAGCGACTCCACTTGCGGAGAGTGGGACGCGACATCCACCTTGATGCTCCGGCAGAAGACGTTGCGCGCCTGCAGTCGCGCCATGACCTCCTGCAAGGCCGTGGCGTCTCCGGCCAGCACCGTCGTCGTCGGGCCGTTGCTCGCGGCGATGGACAGCCGGTCCTCGAAGCCCGCGAGCGTGGCCCGCGCCTGGGCGAGGGAGAGCTCCACCAGGGCCATTCCGCCCTGACCGCGAATGCGCCGCAGCAGCGCGCTCCGGCGGCAGATGACCCGCGCGGCATCCTCCAGACTCAGCACGCCCGCCACATGGGCCGCGGCCACCTCGCCCATGCTGTGGCCCACCACCGCGTCGGGATGGATGCCCCAGGCGCGCCACTGGGCGGCGAGCGCCACCGCGATGGCGAACAGCATCGGCTGGATGACGCCGATGTCTTCCATCCAGGACGCGTCGTCCACCGCCTCGAGCAACTTCAGCAGGGGCCCCACGCCATGCGCCCGCATGGCCCGGTCACACGCCTCCAGCGTGGAGCGGAACACGGGGGACACCTGAAGCAGCTCCCGCGCCATGGTGGGCCACTGGGAGCCCTGCCCGGAGAACACGAACACCACCTTCGGCCGGCGCGGCGAGGCCTCCCGAGAGGAGAGCGCCGGAAGCGGCTCTCCCCGGAGGAAGGCCCCCAGGTGCTCCACGAGCTGCTCGCGCGTGCGCCCGACGACCGACAGCCGGTGCTCGTAGTGGCTGCGTCGCGCGCTGGCCGTGTAGCAGACGTCCTCCAGCCGTGGCGGCGCGCCAGGCAGCCAGTCCCGGTAGTCGCGCGCGAGCTGCTGAAGCGCCTTCTCGTCGCGCGCCGACAGCGTCAGCAGATGGGAGGAGCGCGCGGGTGACTCCGCTGGGCGCTGGCGCGTCGGCTCCGGAGCCTCTTCGAGGATGAGGTGCGCGTTGATGCCGCTCAGGCCGAAGGAGCTGACCCCCGCCATGCGCCTGCCGGAGGTCGTGTCCCAGGGACGCAGCCGGGTGGGAATGGTGATGGGCAGCTCGCTCCAGGGAACGGCTGTCGTGGGCCGGGACAGATGGAGATGGGGAGGAAGCTCGCGATGCTGGAGCATCAGCACCACCTTCATCAGTCCCGCGATGCCGGCCGCCGCCTCCAGGTGCCCGACGTTCGTCTTGATGGAGCCCAGGCTCAGGGGCCGTGAGGACTCCCGCCCCGGAGCGAACACCTTCTGAAGCGCGCGCACCTCTATCGGATCGCCGAGCGGGGTCCCCGTTCCGTGGGCCTCGACGTAGCCCACCTGCGCCGGCTCCACGCCCGCGTTGGCGAGCGCCCTTCGGATCACCGCCTCCTGCGCGGGCCCGCTGGGCACGGTCAGTCCGCCACTGGGACCATCGTGATTGACCGCGCCGCCTCGGATGACGGCGAGCACCGGGTCCTTGTCGGCGAGCGCGTCGGAGAGCCGCTTGAGCACCACGACACCGCAGCCCTCACCACGCACGTAGCCGTCGGCCGAGGCATCGAACGTCCTGCACCGCCCGGTCGGAGACTGGGAGCGGAGCCGGGACGAGACGATGTGCCCATCCGGGGCCAGGATGACGCTGACGCCGCCCGCGATGGCCATGTGGCTCTCGCGAGCGCGCAGGCTCTGACACGCCAGCTGCACCGTCACGAGCGACGAGGAACAGGCGGTGTTCACCGCCATGCTCGGGCCCTGGGCTCCCAGGATGTAGGAGATGCGACCGGCCATGAAGCTGGAGTCGTTGCCAAACGCCAGATAGGCGTCCATCAGCGCCGGGTCCGCCTGCTGCGCCTGGAGCTGGGCGTAGTCGTTGAGCATCACCCCGACGAACACCCCGGTGAGGCTGTTCGCGATGCGCTCCTGGACCTGCCCCGCGTTGGCGAGCGCCTCCCAGGTCACCTCCAACATCAACCGCTGCTGGGGATCCATGCTCGCCACTTCACGAGGGGCGATGCCGTAGAACCGGGCATCCAGCTCGTCGAGCCGGACGCCCTTCAGGAATCCTCCCCAGCGCGTGTACATCTTCCCTTCCGCCGCGGGGTCCGGATCGTAGTAGTCGTCGATGGCCCACCGGTCGGGTGGCACCTCGACGATGGCGTCGCGGCCCTCGCGCAGCAGCTCCCAGAGCGCGCCCGGATGGTTCGCGCCGCCCGGAAAGCGACACGCCATGCCGATGATGGCGATGGGCTCGCGCTTCTCGCGTTCGCTCGCCTCCAGCCTGGCTTGCATCTTCTCCAGCGCGACCAGGGCGCGAGCCAGGCGAGCACTGTTCTCGTGCGGGTCCAAGGGGCTGCTCATCTTCGTGCCTCTCTCATGAACGGCGGGGCAGGCAACGGCGGGGACTAGTCCTCACCCATCAGCTTCTCGATGGCCGCGAGCTTCTGATCGAGCAGCGACCCCAACTCCTCCTGGGGACGCTGCTCCAGCTCCGCCAGCGCCGGGCCCGCGTCGTCCGTCGGCGCCTGCTCCGCGACAGGGACGAGGGGGCCCAACTCGAAGACCTCCAGGGCCAGATGGTCGACCAGGGACTCGATGCTGGGATGCTCGAACACCAGCGTCGCCGCCAGGGGGCGCTCGAGTCCCAGACTCGACTGGAGGCGGTTCCTCAGCTCGACGGCCATCAGCGAGTCCAGGCCTGAGTCGAACAGCCGCAGCCCCCCTGACATCGGCTTGGAGGGATCCAGCCCCAGCACCTGGACCACCTGCTGATGGACGTGCTCCAGCAGCGTCTCCTGCTGACGGCCACGAGACAGCCCCTTCAACCGCGCCCGCATCGGCGACGCGGTCGCTCTGGGCATCCCGGCGCGCGCCTCGGCGAGCAGCCCGCTCAGGACCTTCGGCGCGTTCACCTCTCCGAAGCGCTGGAGGTACGCGGGCCACTCGATGGGCAGCACCGCCACCTGCGCGCGCCCTGAATCCATCGCGCGCCCCAGCAACGCCAGCCCCTGCTCCGGTTCAATCCATTCAAACCAGCGCCGCGCCTCCGGCACCCCGAGCGCAGCCGTCATTCCGCCGCCACTCCAGGGGCCCCAGTTGATGCTCACCGCGCGGAGCCCCAGCGCCCTCCGGTGATGCGCGAGCGCATCCATGAACGCGTTCGCGGCGGAGTAGTTGCCCTGCCCCGCGGCCCCCAGCAGTGAAGCGGAGGACGAGAACAGCACGAAGAAGTCCAGCGGCAGTTCCCGCGTCTGCTGGTGGAGGTTCCAGCTCCCTCGTTGCTTCGGTGCGAGCACGCGCTCGAAGCGGGCCCAGTCCTGGTGGAGGATCGTTCCGTCCTCCACCACGCCTGCGACATGCATCACGCCCCGCAGCGGTGGAGCGTTGGTCGCGAGGGTGGACAGCGCGCGTGCGACGTCCTCGGAGCGCGAGACGTCTCCCTGCACGCACTCGACTCGTGCCCCGACCTCCCGAAGCAGCCGCAGCGCCGCCACCGCCTCGGGGCTCGCCTCCTTCCGCCCCATCAACACCAGATGGCGCGCACCGCGCTCCACCATCCACCGGGCCACCTGGAGGCCAATGGCACCCAGACCGCCCGTGATGAGGTAGCTCGCATCCGGCCGGAGCCGTGAGATGGAAGGCGTCGTGTTCGGTGCCACCTCGCAGCGCGCGAGGCGGGCGACGTACCTCCGTCCGTTCCGGTAGGCGACCTGCTCCCCCTCCGGCGTCTGGAGGACTTCCTCCCTCAGAGCGCGAAGCTCCTCGTCGCGCGAGCCGCCATCGAGGTCGATGAGCGCTCCCCAGGACTCGGGGTGCTCCACCGCGAGCGTGCGGCCGAGTCCCCAGAGCGCCGCATTGGCCAACGTCGGAGGAGCCGCGTCATGGCCGGTGCGCTGCGTGCCGCGCGTCACCATCCACAGGCGAGTTGGTGTCGTGCCGCCACTCCGGCCCAGCGCCTGTGCCAGATGGAGCGCCCCCATGCAGGCCAGGTCCTGGGTCGACGGCGCGTCCGGCCCGCCATCGAGCCCCCACAGGTTCAGGACCGCCCGGCAGGGCTCACCGCCCGTCGCCGAGACCTCATGGAGCAGGCGTGAGAAGTCCTCGACGCGAGCCGGGTCGAGCGTGAACGTCCGGCCGTCGCGAGCCTCGAAGGTGCTTCCCGGGCGCACCACCACACAGCGCGCCCCATGAGCCTCCAGAGACTCCGCGAGCGCATCGCCCAGGCCACCGCCATCCGCGAGCAGCACCCAGGTCCCTCGCGGTGCCATGCCCTCATGGAGCCCCTTCAAGGGGCGAAGCTCCCAGGCGAGCTCGTAGGTCCAGTCCCGCCCGGTGCCGAGCATCCGCCGCAATGCGGAGCGGCTGACCTGTTGGAAGCGAAGGCCCTCCAACTCGACGCACACCGCCCCGGTTTCATCGAGGATGCGGACATCCGCGGTCACGGTGCCGTCAGCCGCGCCAGCCGTTGACTGCATCGTGACGTGGCTCCAGCAAGCCGTGCCTGGTTCACGCCAGAAGACGAGTCGCTTCAGCGCGACGGGCAGAGCGAGCACATCGTCGATGGGGCCGACTCCCTCTCCGAGAAAGAGGGCGCCACAGACCTGAAGACACGCATCGAGCAACGCAGGATGCAGCGGCGCTCCCCACGCATCCGAGGACAACACCTCGGGGCGCCGGACCCAACCCAGCGCTTCCCCCTGACCCAGGTGGATGCGCTCGACTCCCTTGAAGGCCGGGCCGTAATGGATCCCTCGTGCCTCGAAGTGTGAGGAGAGCTTCGCCGCTGGGACCTCCGTGGGGCACCGCGCCAGCAACCCCGAGAGTCCGCGCGGCTCAGGTGAGGCGACATCAGGCCGAGCCCTGGAGAGACTTCCCGACGCATGCAACGTCCAGCGCGGCTCCTTCGAGCCTCGGGCGCCTTCACCTTGCGCGCTGAAGAGCTGGAAGGCGTGCGTGTCGTCACCGCTTGGCGAGACGACGCACTGAAGGAGACGCTCACCGTCACCGCGCAGGACGAGCGCGTCGTGAAGGTTCAGGCCGTCCACTGCGTGTGCACCAGCCCCCAGGAGGTCGGCGGCCGCGGCTCGCGCCAGCTCCATGTAGACCGTGGCTGGCAGCACCGTCGCGCCGTGCACCCGGTGCTCGGCCAGGAATGGCATCCCTCCGGTGCCTACCGACGACTCGAAGACTGTCTGCTTGAGCGCGGGGGACACGATGCGTCGTCCCAGCAACCCCAGGCCCCCCGCACTCAACGCCGCGGGGCGCGAGCGCTCGCGAGGGCGCTCGACCCAGTAGCGCTCACGCTGGAAGGGATACGTGGGCAGCGGCGTGCGTCGACGCGCGTGTGCCTTGTCCAATCCCTCCCAGTCCACCTCCACGCCCCTCACGTACAGCCTCGCCATGCTCCCCAGCAGCGTCTCCCAATCGCTGCTCCCGGGCCTCAGGCTCCCCACCCACTCCGCCTCCCCCTTCCCCAGGTACCTCTTCCCCACTCCCGTCAGCGTCGGCTTCGGCCCCACCTCCACGAAGACCCGGTACCCCCTCTCGTACAACCCCTTCACTCCCTCCCAGTACCTCACCGGCTCCCTCAGGTGCCTCGCCCAGTACCCCGCCTCCTTCTCCTCTCCTCCCTTCACCGCCCTCCCGCTCACGTTCGACACCAACTCCAACCGCGCTCGCTCCATCCTCACCTTCCCCGCCGCCCTCTCGAACGCCTCCTTCATCGGCTCCATCAGCTCCGAGTGGAACGCGTGCGTCGTCTTCAACACACGGCACTCCCTCCCCTTCGCCTTCAGCCTCCCCTCCACCTCCTCCACCTCCTTCACCCTCCCCGCCAGCACCACCTCCTCTGGCCCATTCACCGCCGCCACCAACCCTCCTCCTCCCTCCCCCCTCACCTCCTCTTCACTCGCCAGCACCGCCACCATCTTCCCTTCTCCCTCCAACCCCTCCATCAACCTCCCTCTCTCCATCACCAGCTTCAGCCCCTCCTCCACGCTGAAGACTCCCGCCACGCACGCCGCCACGTACTCACCCAGGCTGTGCCCCATCACCGCCGCCGGCTTCACTCCCCACTCCGCCCACACCTGCGCCAGCGCGTACTCCACGCTGAACAGCGCCGCCTGCGACACGCTGCTTCTCTCCAGCTGCTTCCCCTTCCCTCCGTACAGCACCTCCACCAGCGACTCCCCCAGCTCCTCCTTCACCACCCCGTCGCACTTCTTCATCACCTCCCGGAACGTCTCCTGCGTCTCGTACAGCTCCCTCCCCATCCCCTCGTGCTGCACTCCCTGCCCCGTGAAGAGCAGCACCACCTCTTCTCCTCCCGCCTTCCTCGCCTGCCCCGCCGCCCCCCTCTCCACCGCCCCTTCCCTCTCGTACCTCTCCAATTCCTCTCTCAGCTCCTCCGCCGTCCCTCCCACCACCGCCACCCGGTGCGCGAACCGCCCTCGCCCCGTGTTCGCCGTGAAGCACGCGTCCCCCAGCTCTTCTTCCTCCAGCGCCTTCGCGTACCGGCCCGCCAGCTCCCTCAGCGTCTTCTCGCTCCGCGCTGACAGCGCCAGCACGTGCTTCGGCCGCTCCTTCCCCTTCCTCCGCTCCACCTCCGGCGCCTCCTCCAGCACCACGTGCGCGTTCGTCCCGCCGATGCCGAAGGAGCTCACCCCAGCGCGACGCGGCGTCGAAGCGGCACGCCACTCCGCGAGCCGCGTGTTCACGAAGAAGCGGCTGCGCGCGAAGTCGAGCTGCGGGTGCGGGCTCTTGAAGTTCAGGCTGGGCGGCAGGCGCCGGTGCTGGAGTGACAGCACGGTCTTGATCAACCCGGCGATGCCTGCCGCGACTTCCAGATGTCCCACGTTGGTCTTCACCGAGCCGATGGGGCAGACCCCCACCGCGTCAGCGCTGGCACCGAAGGCCTGCTGGAGCGCGGCGAACTCGATCTGATCGCCCAGCGGCGTGCCCGTCCCGTGGGTCTCGACGTAGCCGATGCTGGAGGGGCTGACGCCCGCAGCCGTCATCGCGGAGGAGATGACCGCGGCCTGGCCGTCCTGGCTCGGAGCCGTGTAGCCAATCTTCACCGAGCCGTCGTTGTTGACCGCGGAGCCGCGGATGACCGCTCGGATGCAATCGCCCTCCGCCAGCGCGTCGGAGAGGCGCTTGAGCACCACCACGCCCGCGCCACTCCCGAAGAGGGTGCCCTGGGCGTCCGCGTCGAACGCCCGGCAGTGGCCATCCGGAGAGAGGATGCCGCCCTGCTCGTAGAGATAGCCGGACTTCTGCGGCAACCGCACGGCGACGCCCCCCGCCAGCGCCATGTCGCACTCCCGGTTGCGCAGCGCCTGACTCGCGAGGTGGACAGCCACCAACGACGAGGAGCAAGCCGTCTGGACGCTGATGCTCGGGCCCTTCAGCCCGAGCCGGTAGGAGACGTGGGTCGCGAGGTAGTCCTTGTCGTTTCCAATCAGCGTCTGCAGGTCTCGAACAGCGCCCTCACGTCCCACCGACGAGCCGAGGTGGAACAAGAGGTAGTTGCTGAGGATGGAGCCGGCATAGACCCCCACCAGGGACTTGAGCCGCTTCGGGTCGTAGCCCGCGTCCTCGATGGCCTCCCACACGCACTCCATGAAGATGCGGTGCTGCGGGTCCGTGAGCCGGGCCTGCTTCGGCATGAGCCCGAAGTGCTCGGCATCGAAGTGCTCCACGTCATCGAGCACCGCGCTGGCCGGGACGTAGCGGGGGTCATCCAGGTGCGAGGGCTCCAACACCGAGCCGCGCAGCTCCTCCTCCGTGAAGAAGGAGACCGACTCGACGCCCTCACACAGGTTCCGCCAGAACTCCGCGAGGTTCCTAGCGCCGGGGAACCGGCCGGACATGCCGACAATGGCGATGGCCGACTCCAGCGCGCGGTCTGGCTGTGCGCTCGGCACGGCCATGCCCTTCGCGCGCGGCTCCTCGCGGACGGGCTCGACCCGAGGGGGTGACGGAGGAGCGGCGGGCCGCGCCTCGGCGCTCCTCGTCGACACGTACTCCGCCAACGCGCTGACGGTCGTGTACCGGAACATCTGGGCGATGGGGAGGTCGACGTGCAGTCGCTCTCGCAGCTTCCGGTGGACCTGGACGATCTGCACCGACGTGCCGCCCAGGTCGAAGAAGTTGCGATGGACATCCACCTCGTCCAGTTGGAGCACTTCCTGAAGGATGGTGGCGAGCGAGCGCTCCACCTCCGTGCGCGGCGCACGCGCCGTGGGCAGCTGCGTCTCCGCGCTCTCGGCCGGTGCGCGCAGGGCGTCGCGGTCCACCTTGCCGTTGGACGTCAGCGGCAGTGCGTCCATCAGGACGAACGAGGTGGGAACCATGTAGTCCGGAAGCCGGGCGACCAGATGGCGCCGCAGCTCCTCGGGGAGGGACGCGGCGGCCGCCGTGCGCGCCGCGGGCCGGCTCACCGCCACCGCTGCACCGACCCCTCCCGCCAGGAAGCTGTGCAGGAGGACATGCCCCTCATCCAGCTCGAGCTGCTGGCGCAACGGCTCGAAGTCCAGGCCTCCCACCGGACACAGGCCCAACGCGCCCCCCGCCGCCGTGCTCATCAACAGCTGGGCGATGTAGCCCGCTTCGAGCAGGCAGAAGTCCCGCGCGAGATCGCCATAGAGCGGCTGGATGGCCTTGAGCTGTCCGACCAGGAACACGGAGAGCGCCGCGTCGTCGAAGAGGGACCGGTTGCCGGGCGCGTGCTGGCCTCGGCTCAGGGTCGCGTCTGGCGTGAGCAGCACCAGCTCGTGCTGCTTCGGATGGTAGTAGTAGGTCCCGCCCTGGAGTCCGGTGACTCCCCCGGCCTTGATGTGCAGGTAGACCTGCACCGGATAGAGCCCTCCCGCCGAGGCATAGCGGTACTTGGGAAGGAGCGAGTCCTCGAGCTGGACCTGCATGAGGCAGCTCAACAGCTCGGCGAGCCGCTCGAAGGAGATGGGACCAGCGCGGAAGGACCTGTGGCTCCGCCGGTCGGTGATCTCCTGGAGCAACGCGGCGTCGAGCACCGGCCTCTGGAGCGGAACGGACTTCCGGAGCCCAACGTCCGCTCGCAGCCCGGGGCCCTTCAGCTTGAACTCGAGGCGCGCGATCGGATCGGAGATGACGCCCTGGAGCGGGCCCAGCTCATGCGCCTCATCCAGCGTCTCCTGCGCGGGCTCCTTCGCGAGGACGTTCGTCGGGATCGCGTCCGGGACGACATAGGCCACCAGACGCCGAGGCCCGCCCGGCTTCCCGAGCGCCTTGACCACGGCTCCCCGCACGGCCGGGTGCGTGTCGAGCGCGGCTTCGATCTCTCCCAGCTCGATGCGGTGCCCCTGGATCTTGACCTGGAAGTCCTCCCGGCCCAGGAACTCGATCACCCCGTCCGGAAGGAAGCGGCCCAGGTCTCCAGTGGCGTAGAGACGTTCGCCGGTTCGCGGGTGGACGATGAACCGGGCGGCGGTGCGCTCCGCGTCGCCGTAGTAGCCCAGCGCGACCCCCACGCCGCCAATGTAGAGCTGCCCCGCCACCCACTCCGGACAGGGCTCGAGCGCGTCGTCCAGCACATGGAAGCGCTGGTTCACCATCGGGTGGCCGTAGGGAATGCTCCGCCACGCCCGGTCGACCTCGCCGATCCGGTAGAGGATGGACCAGATGGACGCCTCGGTCGCACCGCCGAGGCTCACGACGTCGATGGCCGCGTGCTGGCTCCGGATCCGTCCGGGCAGCGTGACGGGAATCCAGTCACCGCTCATCAGGACCAGACGCAGGGAGTCCGGGAGGCGATGCCCGCCGCCCTCGACGAACTCGATGAGCATCTCCATCAGCGCGGGGACCGAGTTCCAGATCGTCACCCTGCCCCGCGACAGGACCGACAGCCAGTGGCTGGGGTCGCGCAGGGTGCCGGGCTCCGGCATCACGATGGCGGCCCCCGCTGCGAGCGCCCCGAAGACGTCGTAGACCGAGAGGTCGAAGCTGAGCGACGAGAGCGCGAACACCCTGTCTCCAGGGCCCACGCCGAAGCGCTCGTTCATGTCGACCAGGGTGTTCACCGCGCCCCGGTGGTCGATCATCACGCCCTTGGGCCGCCCCGTCGAACCCGAGGTGTAGATGACGTAGGCGAGGCCGTTGCCCAGGACGGGTAGAGGCCCCGCGTCCGCGACTTCGAGCGCTCCGTCATGGTCCACCGCGAGCCGCCGGGGCCCCTCGGGCCAGACCAACGACGCGTCGAGGTGGGCCTGCGTGAGCACCAGCTCGACGCGCGCGTCCTTCAGCAGCTCGTGGAGCCGTTCGGTGGGCAGGCCCGGGTCCAGCGGCAGATAGGCCGCGCCAGCGCGCAGGATGGCGAGCGCGGCCAGCACCTGCTCCGGCCCCTTCTCCGCGACGATGGCCACGAGCCGCTCCGGCATCGCCCCCTGGGCGATGAGCCACGACGCGAGCCGGGCCGAGCGCCGCTCCAGCGCTTCGTACGTGAGCACGCGCTCACCGGCGATGACCGCTGGCGCTTCGGGGCGCCGCGCCGCCTGACGAAGGAACAGCGTCTCCATCCGCTCCGGCGCGACCGGCCGCTCCGTGGCGTTGTAGGCCTCCCGGCGCGCGAGCTGCTCGGCGGGGAGGGGCTGTCGCGCGGGGGCGTCCCATGCGGACGGGTCCTCGACCAGCCGGCGCAGCAGCCGGCCATAGGCCTCGAAGAGCGCATCCACCAACCCCTGGGGGAACAGCGCGTCGACGGAGTCCCAGCTGAAATACAGCGCACCATTGAGCTCGAAGACCTGGTGGTCGAGCCACACCTGGGGCGTCTGGCTGACGACCTCGACGATTCGCACGCCTTCGCCCATGTGCAGCGAGCGCCCGGTCTCCGACAGCAGGCTCGTGAACACGAAGGGCATGCCCATCCCCGTGTCCAGACGGCCGAGCCGGGTCGCCTCTCGCAGGACCTGCACGCTCGAGACGACGGAGTGCTCCAGGTCGTCGAAGAGCTGGCCCTGGAGTCGCCGGGCCCGCATGGCGAAGGACTCCGGCCGGGAGCCGTCCACCTCCAGCAGGATGCCCGAGGTGAAGTCGCCGATGATCTTCTCCACGTCGTCGAGCAACGGCAGGCGGTTGAAGAGGGTCAGGTTGAGCGTCAGCCGCTGACCGCGGCCGTGAGCGCGAAGCACCTCGCCATACGCCGCGGCCAGCGCCATGGAGGCCGTCACCCCCGCCGCCGCGGCGCGCTCGCGGAACGTCCTCCACGCGGCGGGGTCCAGCCCGCCCTTGCGGCGCTTGAAGCGACGAGGCCCCCTGCCCTCCACGTCGGCGGCGAGCGGCAACTCCGGCGGGCCGGGCAGCGTCTTCAGCCGCTCACGCCAGTATTCGAGCGCGCGCTGATAGGCCTCGGCCCCCTGCTCACGGCGCTTCGCGGCGGCGGCGAAGTACTCCCGGAAGGTGTGCTTCAGCGGCGGCAGCGGAGCGTCCGGGTCCTGGTACAGCACGACGCACTGCTCGATGAGGAGCTGGACGCTGAGGGCATCCGCCACGAGCAGGTCGAGGCTGACGTGCACGTGGACCGGTCCCCCCGGGAGCTGGGAGGCGCGGACCTCGAAGAGCGGGAAGCGGTCGGCCGGGAGCACCTGATGTGACAGCTCGGCGCGAAGCTCCCCCAGGTGGGCGTCGACCTGCTCGGCCGAGGCCGCGCGAAGGTCGTAGGCCGTGACGCGGAACGGAGGCACGGAGGCCAGGACCACCTGCTCGCCCGTCGGGAGCACCACCATGCGCAGCATGTCGTGATGCTCGATGAGCCGCTGGAGCGCGCGCTCGAGCCGAGCGGGGTCCAGCGCATCGAACGCGAGCTCCAGGTAGCTGTGCGCCGCGACGCCGCCCGCGTCGAAGGCATCCTGTCGCCCCACCCAGTAGGCGTTCTGGATGTCGGTGAGTGGAAACGGCGAGAAGCGCGCACCCTCGGGTGGCTGGACCACCGCGGCCCGGACCTCCGCCACGCGGTGGGCGGCGCTCAGGTGCTCCACGAGCTGGCTCTTGCGCTCCCGCAGCGCCGTGCGCACCTCTTCCGTGACGTGGCCCGGGGGCGCGCGAAACCGCAGCGCATCCCCTTCCACCCACAGCTCGATGCCCTTCTGCTGGAGCTCGACGATGAACTCGGCGGCCTTCACAGGGCCCCCTCTTCCCAGGCGATGGAGCCGCCCAGCAGGCCGTGGAGGTACACGTGCGGCTCCTCCAACCGGAACGCATCCCGGACGTCGTCGAAGCGCAGCTCGCCCACCTGGCAGAGCCCCAGTTGCTGCTCGGCGGCGCGCATCTCCAGCAACTGCGAGATGAGCCCCGCCTCGAGCAGCGCGAAGTCCCGCCACTTCTCGCCGTAGAGCGGCGCGATGGCTCGCCGGTCACAGACCAGGAAGAGCGAGAACGCCGAGCTCGCGAACAGGGGCCGGTTGGTGGGCACGTGCAGGCTCGCGTCGAGCGCGCCCTTCGCCGTGAGCCGCACCAGCGCGTGGCGAACCGGCTCGTGGTAGTACGCGCCCGCTTCGAGCCCCTGGACCCTCCCGGGAGCGACGTGGAGGTAGAGCTGGACGCCGTAGCTGTTTCCGGCCGAGCCGTACTGGTATTTGAAGCGCCCCCCGATATCGAACGAGCGCAGACATGACAGCAGGCGTCCCAGCGCCTGGGCCTCCACGGGCGCGGAGGAGAACGTCCGGTGGCTGGCGCGCTCCAGATGCCGGCGCCGTGCTTCGGCCTCGGCGGGTTCGGCCAGCGCGACCACCGCCGTCCCCGGGTCGAACGCGCGGACACCGTGCCGGGCGCGCTTCCAGGCCTCGCGTTGTTCGAGGTCCAGCAGCAGCCCCTCCTCGGCCTTCGGTCCCACGGCCTCGCCCGTGGCCTCCTCCGCCGGCTGGCGCCGGGTGTAGTAGGCGACGATCTCCGCGGTGTTCCGCAACGTCAGGAACTCCGACATCCGGGGCCTGTTTCCAAACGCCTTCTCCAGCAGCGTCGCGAGCTTGATCAACTCCACCGATGTAGCGCCCAATTGGAGCAGCGAGGCCTCGGGCTCGACGCTGGGACGCTTCAGGACCTCTGCGACGAGCTGGGTGACCTGGGTGAAGATCTTCCCGCCGCGCGCATCCATGGGGCCCGCGCCGCGGGAGGGCTCCTCCACGGGCGTGGGCAAGGCCTTGCGGTCCACCTTCCCGTTCGCCGACTGCGGCAGAGCCTGAAGGCGCACGAAGACGCCCGGCACCATGTAGTGCGGCAACGTCCGGCCCAGGAACTCCCGCAGCGCGTCGTCCGAGGGCGACGGCTGTCCCTCCACGGGGACGACGTAGCCCACCAGCCTTCGCAGGGTGCGCTCTCCAGGAGCGGCGACCACGGCCTCGCGGATGGCCGGATGCCGCGCGAGCGCGGCTTCAATCTCGCCCAGCTCGATGCGGTGCCCGGCGACCTTGACCTGGAAGTCCTTCCGGCCCAGGAACTCGATGTCCCCTCCCGGCAGGAAGCGGCCCAGGTCGCCCGTGCGGTACAGGCGCTCGCCCGTGCCCGGGTGCGTGAAGAAGCGCGCACGCGTCATCTCCTCGTCGCCGAAGTAGCCCCGGGCCAGTCCAACGCCTCCGATGAAGAGGTCGCCCGGCACGTGCTCCGGACGCGGAGCCAGCGCCTCATCGAGCACATGGAAGCGCTGGTTCAGCATCGGGCGGCCGTAGGGAATGCTGCGCGCCCCGGGGTCGACCTTGGCGATGGGGTGTAGGATCGACCAGACCGCGCCCTCGGTCGCCCCACCGAGGCTGATGACTCGGACCTCGCTGGACAGCTTCCGGATGCGGTCCGGAAGCGTGACGGGGATCCAGTCACCGCTCAGCAACACCAGGCGAAGGGACTCCGGGAGGCGCTCCCCGCGCGACTCCACCACGTCCACGAGCATCTCCATCAGCGTCGGGACGGAGTTCCAGACCGTCACGCGCGCTTCGCGGATCCACCGCAACCAGCTCGTGGGCTCCCACGTCGCCTCGGGCTCCGGCAGGACGAGCGTGGCGCCCGCCGCCAGACTCCCGAAGATGTCGTAGACCGAGAGGTCGAAGCCCAGCGACGAGAGGCCGAAGACCCGGTCCTCCGGGCCGACCTTGAAGCGCGCGTTGATGTCCTGGAGGGTGTTCGCCGCGGCGCGGTGCTCGACCATCACCCCCTTGGGACGGCCCGTCGAACCGGAGGTGTAGATGCAGTACGCGAGGTCCGAGGCCGAGCGCGACGGCACCGACGGAGGCGCGCCGTGCGCGCTGTCCTGGATGCTCACCACCCGGACCGCCTCCGGCCACGCGAACCGCTCCACCTGCCCCGGCTCCGTCACCACGACCTGGACCTTCCCCTCCTGGAGCAGGACCCGGCGGCGCTCCTCCGGGAGCGTGGGGTCGATGGGGAGGTAGGCCGCCCCGGCCAGTGGGATGGCCATCGCCGCGACCACCTGCCGCCAGCCCTTCTCCAGGACGACGGCGATCAACCCGTCGGGCCGCGCCCCCAGCTCGACCAGATGGGTGGCCAGCGCACCCGCGTGACCGCGAAGCTCCTCGTAGCTCAGCGTCCGCCCCGCGCTCACCACCGCGGGCCGGGAGGGCTCCCGCCGCGCCTGGGCCAGGAAGAGCGCGTCGAGGCGCGCCTCGGGGATGGGAGACGCGGTGGCGTTGAACACCTCCCGGCGCACGGCCTGTGCCTTCGGGAGGCGCACCGGGGAGCGCTCCCCCCAGGATGCGTCGTCATCGGCGAGCCGGCCCAGCAGCTCCTCGTAGGCCGCGAAGGCGTCCTCGAGCATGCCCTCCGGGAACAGCCCCTCCGGGCTGTCCCAGGAGTAGCAGAGCGCGCCGTCGTCCTCCCGGACCTGATGGTCCAGCCACACCTGCGGCGTCTGGGTGATGGCGTGGACCGTCTCGCCCAGCCACCCGAAGGGAGAGCCCCCAGCCGCCTTGCTGGGCCGGTGCCCCAGGAGGCTCGTGAAGACGATGGGCATGAGCGCCCCAGGCCCCTCCCGCCGCCTTGCGCGCTCACGCATCACCCGCACGCCACTGAAGTGCAGGTGCTCGAGATCCCTCGCGAGCTGATCCCGAAGCTGGACCGCGCGATGGGTGAACGACGCGCCACGGCCGTCGACCTCGAGCAGCGCGTTCGTCGTGAAGTCGCCGACGACCTTGTCGATGGCGGGATGGATGGGCAGGCGTCTGAAGAGGGTGAGGTTCAGACAGAAGCGGGCGCTCTCACTCCAAGCCGCGAGGACCTCCGCGAACGCGGCACAGACCACGCCAGAGCGGGTCAGCCCCGCCTCCGCGGACCGCTGCTTCAAGCGCTCCCACCGCCTCGCATCGAGGCTCCCGCGCAGCCGCCGGAACGCGGGACGCACCAGCTGCTCGGGAGGCGTGGCCAGCGGAAGCACCGGTGCTTCCGGCAGGTCATCGAGGCGCGCGCGCCAATAGGCCTCGGCGCTCCGGTAGGCATTCGTATCGCGGGCGGCGATCTCCGCGAGCACATGCTCCCGGAAGGACACCGGCACCGGCTCGAGCGTCCGCTCCGGATCCACGTAGAGCTCGCGCCACTCCTCCAGGAGCGCGAGCACGGCGGCGGCATCCATCGTGATGGCATCGATGTCGAAGTGGATGCGCGTGCGGTTCCCATCGAGCAGCGTCGCGCGGAGCTCGAAGCTGGGCCACTGCCCCGGAGGCACGGAGCGGTTGGAGAGCTCCTGGCGGATCGCGGCGAGCTTCGCCTCGACCACGTCGTGCGCCTGCCCGCGCAAGTCCAGCACGGGCATGGAGAAGGCGGGCACCTGCTCCAGCACCCGCTGCTCTCCCGACGGGAGCACCACCGCGCGCAGCATCGCGTGCTGTTCGATGAGGCGCTGCCACGCGCGCGACAGCCGCGCCACGTCCAGCTCGCGGCCGTCGAGCTCGTGGTACAGGTGACAGGAGATCCCCCCGACGCCGAAGTCGGTGCCGCGCCCGACCAGGTAGGCCTCTTGAATCTCGGTCAGCGGAAAGGGCGCGTGCTCCTGCTCGGAGCGGAGGTCCGCGCTCCGCCGCAGGAGCAGGGCGACCATCTCCGCCTTCCGGGCGGCGATGTGCTTCTGAAGCTCGGGAGTGATGACGTTGCGCGCGGCGCGGACGCGGAGGTGCTCGTCCTCGACCTTGAGCTCCACACCCAGACGCGTCAGCTCGGCAATGAGTTCGGTGGCATTCAAAATCGGAACTCCTCCATCGGTTCATCGAGGGCCGCTTCCGGCGGAGGCGGTACGGCATCGAGGCTTTCCAGGACGAGCTTCACGAGGTCGTCGAAGCTCAGGCCGCTCAGGAGCTTGACCGCCGGAACCGAGAGCCCCAGCGCCAGCTCCAACCTCGCCTTGAGCTTCATGCCCATCAGGGAGTCGAAGCCGAAGCGGACCAGTGGCAGTCGGCCGTCGGCCAGATCTCCAGGGAGGGCCAGCATGGAGACCACCTCGCGCCGCAGCGCGCCCTCGACCCGCCCCCGTCGCTCCTCGGGGAGCAGCCGGACCAGCTCCTGGAGCTGAGGGAGTCCCTCGGGCGCCGGGCGCGCGGCCTGGGGCTGTGAGCGGATGAAGTCGGTCAGCAGCGAGGCATGGTCCGCCGCGGGATATGCCCGTCCCCACTTCACCCAGTCGATGCGGGCGATGCCCACATGCGTCTCGGCGGTGCCGCGCAAGAGCCTCCCGAGGATGGCCACGCCGTCATCCGGCGCGAGGCTCTCCAACCCCAGGGCCTCGAGCCGCGCGCCACGGTCGGCCCGCGCCGCCGCGAGTCCGACCTCCGCCCAGGGGCCCCACGCGAGCGAGTGCGCCGGCAGTCCGCGCGACCGTCGCTCGGCGGCCAGCGCATCCAGGAAGGCATTCGCGGCGCTGTAGTTCGCCTGCCCCACCCCGCCGAGCAGCGCGGCGATGGAAGAGAACATCACGAAGAAGTCGAGCGGATCCTCCCGCGTCTGCTGGTCCAGGTGGAGGGCACCCGCGACCTTCGGCCGCAAGACACGCTCGATGCGCTCGCGCTCCTGCCGGACCAGCAACGCATCATCGAGCAGCCCCGCGGCATGGATGACGCCACGGAGCGGAGGCATGTTCGCGCGGAGCTCCGCGAGCGCACGCGCGCAGGACTCCCGCTCGCCGACGTCCGCCTGGAGCACGCGCACCGAGACGCCCTCCGAAGCGAGGGCCTGGAGCACGGCGCGGGCCTCATCCGAAGGCGGGGTGCGGCCCAGGAGCGCCAGGTTTCGCGCGCCCTCCTTCGCGAGCCACCGCGCGCACCGCAGCCCCAGCCCACCGAGGCCCCCCGTGATGAGGTACGTGGCGTCCGCGGAGACCGGCACGGGCCCGGGCTCCGGAACCACGTCCAGCGGCTGGAGCCGCTGCGCGAGCCGCACTCCGTCTCGCCAGGCGATCCGGTCCTCCCCATCCAGGACCCGCAGCTCCGAGCGCAGCGAGTGAACCGTGTCCGCGGCCGGCGCCGGGTCCAGGTCCACGAGGGTGCAGCGCAGCTCAGGGTGCTCATGGCGCAGCGTGGCCCCGAGCCCCCAGAGCGGCGCCTGGGCCAGCGCGAGCGCCTGCTGCCGCGCGTCGGTCGACTGCGCCCCCTGAGTGACGAGCCAGAACCTGGGGGGCAGGCCTCGCTCCATCCGGGTCAGGGCCTGGAGGACCCGCACCGCGCCGACCAGGACCTCGGTGGTGGCCTGCGCCTCGCTCCCCGGCTCCAGTGCGCCCACGTCCAGGGCCGCGAGGTACACCACGCCGCGGTAGGTGCGCGCGCCCAGCGCCTCTTCCAGCCGACGCTGCAGCGACGCATCCGACTCCGCGGGCTCGGGCGCGGCCATCACCTGGCAGCGGGAGCCCTCGGCGCCAAGCCGGTCCGCCAATGCGGCGCCAACGCCACCGCGATCCGTCACCAGCAGCCATGCCCCGGAGTCCCGCGCCGGAGTCGCGGCGGGGGGAGGAGTGGGTCGCCAGCGGACCTGGAACAGCCCCTGTCCGAGCGCGCGCACGCTGTCACGCGCGAAGGCCTCGCGCGGGGCGCGCTTGACGATGAGCCCTTCAATCAACGCGACCGTCGCGCCGTCCTCTCCGAAGAGGCGGAAGTCGGCGCTCAGCGTCTCACCGTCACGGCCGCCCTCGGGCCGCAGCACCGCGTGCGCCCAGAGCGTGCCGCGAGGCGGTGACAGGAAGACCACGCCTTCGATCCCCACCGGGATGTAGGGCACGCCGTCGTCGCGTCCGAGGCCCGGGATGCCGCGCAGGACATGGAAGACGGAGTCGATCAACCCGGGGTGCAGCGGCGTCCCCGGGTGCAGGTCCTCGGGTTCAGGCGCGCGCATGCGCCCCAGCGCCTCACCCTCTCCCTGCCAGAGCTGTTCGACCCAGCGGAAGCGTCGCCCGAGCGAGATGCCCTCGGCGTCCATCGTCTCGTAGATCCGGGGCATCTCGAGCAGCCGCGAACATCGCGCTCGCAGTTGCTCCAGTGATGGCGACGCGGACGTGTCGGCCCGCGGCGCATGGGACAGCACCTTGCCCTCGGCATGGAGCACCCAGCCACCGTCCCCGCCCACCTCCGGCTCCTGACTCTGGATGCGCAGCGACGCGCGCCCCCCCTGCTCCGCGCCCACCACCACCGAGACCGGACGCGGCAGCCCCTCCTCCAGGACGAGCGCCCGAGGGAAGACGATGTCGGCCAGGCGAATCGGAGAGGAGCCATGAAGCGACTGGAGCGCCGAGAGCACCATCGACACATGCCCGGCGCCCGCCACCACCACCGCGCCGTGAAGCAGGTGCTCGCGCAGGAACGGCATCCGATCCACCGACAGCTCCACCTCGAAGAGGGTCTCCGCCAACGGAGAGCGCACCCGGCGCCCGTGCAGGGGAAGCTCCGCTTGGGGAGAGGGAGGCCGCGAGGCCGGGGCGGGATGGGCGACCCAGTAGCGCTCCTTGGCCCACGGATAGGGCGGCAGCGGCACCAGCTCGCCGCCCTCTGGGAAGAGCTGTCCCCACGCGGGGGAGACGCCCGCGACGAAGAGGCCTCCCAGCAGCGCGCGCAGGGTGTGGCGCTCGGACTCTCCCCGCCGCAGGGCCGACACCACCGTCACGCTCTTGCCCGCCTGCTGGAAGCACTGCTGGACCGGGCGCGACAGGACGGCGTTGGGTCCGATCTCGACGAAGAGCGAGTGGCCGTCGTTCGCGAGCTCGGCGATCGCGGGCGCGAAGCGCACCGGCTGCCGGAGATTCCGGGCCCAGTAGTCGCGGTCGAAGTCACCGCCTGCCGCGCGGCGCCCGGAGACCGAGGAGAAGATGGGGATCGTCTCGGGCCGTGGGCGCAGCCCGCCCAGCGACTGTCGCAGCGCCTCCAGGTGGGGCTCCACGGCATGGCTGTGCGAGGCATAGTCCAGGCCGAGTCGGCGGCAGGAGACACCCCGCGCGGTCAGCGCGCCAAGCACCTCCTCCATGGCGCCCGCGTCACCGGACAGCAGCACCGAGGTCGGGCTGTTGAGCGCCGCGACCGACAGTCGCGGCCCATGACTCGCGATGGCTTCGTTGGCCTCCTCCTCGGAGAGCTCGACCGCGCTCATCGCCCCGCCACCCGCGATGGCGGCGAGGATGCGGCTGCGCTCGAGCGTGATGCGCATCGCGTCCTCGACCGAGAGGACCCCGGCGGTGTGAGCCGCCGCCACCTCGCCGATGCTGGAACCCAGGACCGCGTCGGGCTCGATGCCCCAGGAGCGCAGCAACGCCACGAGCGCCGCCTGGAGCGCGAAGTGCGCGGGCTGGGAGATGTGGGCCAGCTCGAAGCGGGGCTGCTCTCGCTGAAGCTCCTCGATGACGGACCAGCCCGCGAGCTTCATCAGCACCGCATCCACGGACCGCAGGGCCTCGCGGAAGACGGGCTCCTCTTCGAGCAGCGCACGGCCCGCGCCGGACCATTGCCCTCCCTGTCCGGTGAAGAGGAAGACGACCCTGGGGGCCACGCCAGGGAGCGCATAGCCGGAACAGGCATCCGGGTGCGTCAGGCCGCGAAGGAAGGCGTCCATCGCCTCCGCCGCGCTGCTTCGGGAACGAGCCACCACGGCGAGCCGATGCTCGTGGTGACTCCGACGACAGCTCGCGGAGTAACAGAGGTCTAGCCACGCCGCGCCACCCCCTCCGGCCAGCGTCGCCGACAGGCGCCCGGCGGCCTCGCGCAGGGACTCCGCCGAACGGGCCGACAGGACCAGCAGCTCGGGTCGCTCCACGTGAGCCGGGGCCTCCGCTCGACGCTCGACGGGAGGGGCCTCTTCGACGACGACGTGGGCATTGGTCCCGCTGAAGCCAAAGGAGCTGACCCCGGCGATCCGACGCCCCCCCTCCGGGACGCGCCACGCGCGGTGCTCGGAGATCACCTCGACGGGCAGCTCGGCCCAGGGGATGTGGGGGCTCGGCGCCTTGAAGTGGAGACTGCGTGGCAGCTCGCGGTGTCGCAGCGCGAGGATGGCCTTGATGAGGCTGGCGATTCCGGCCGCGCCCTCCAGGTGCCCCAGGTTGGTCTTGACCGAGCCGATCCCCAGCGGCGAGGTGACGGGACGCCCACGCCCGAGGACCGCCGCGAGGGCCTGCACCTCGATGGGGTCTCCGAGCGAGGTCCCCGTGCCATGCGCCTCGACATAGCCGACGTCGAGCGGGGCGACGCCCCCCTGGCGCAGCGCGCTTTCGATGACGCGCTCCTGGGCCGGTCGGCTCGGCGCGGTGAGGCCGTTCGAGCGGCCGTCCTGGTTGACGGCCGTCCCCCGGATGACCGCGAGGACCGGGTCCCCGTCCGCGAGCGCCTGGGACAGCCGCTTGAGGACCACCACCCCCGCGCCTTCACCTCGCACATACCCGTTGGCGGCGCTGTCGAAGGCCTTGCAGGCCCCGTCCGGAGACAGCGCCTTCAGCTTCGAGAAGTAGACCGTCATGCGCGGCGAGAGCAGCAGGTTCGAGCCGCCCACGAGCGCGACGTCACACTCGCCTTCCCTCAGGCTCTGGCAGGCCAGGTGGGTGGCGACCAGGGACGAGGAGCAGGCGGTGTCGACGGCGAAGGTGGGGCCCTCCAGGCCCAGCGCGTACGCGATGCGCCCCGCCGCCACGCTCAGCACGCCCCCCGAACCCGAGTAGGCGTTGATGCCGCGCGCATCGGAGGCATTGAGCTCCAGCAGCGCGTAGTCACTCAGGCAGATGCCCAGGAACACCCCCGTGGGGCTCCCCTTCAGGCGCTCCACCGCCATCCCCGCGTTCTCCAGCGCCTCCCAGCTCAGCTCCAGCAACATCCGCTGCTGCGGATCCATCGACCGGGCTTCCGCCCCGGAGATCCCGAAGAACGAGGCGTCGAACGCGTCGACTTCGTCGAGGAAGCCACCGTGCCGCGAGTACGTCTTGCCCGGGACCTCCGGATCCGCGTCGTACCAGTCGTCGAGCGCCCACCTCGACGCGGGCACCTCGCGCACCGCGTTCACGCCATCGGCGAGCAGGCGCCAGTAGTCCTCCGGGCTCCGGATGCCACCGGGCAGCCGGCACGACATCCCCACCACGGCGATGGGCTCCGCGCCGTCCGTGGCCTCCCGGCGTGCCTTCACGGGTCGAGGTGCCGACTCGGAGGACACCGCGCCTTCGGCGGTGAGCTCGCGCCCGAGGAAGTCGAAGAGCTGACCCAGGCTCGGGTGATCGAACAGCAGCGTGACGGGCAGTGGCCGGCCGAGCACGGCGGCCAGACCGTTGCGCAGCTGCAAGGCCATCAGCGAGTCGAGCCCCAACTCCTGGAGAGGTCGACGGGGATCGATGGGCGACGCGGGCGACAGGCCGAGGACGTCGGCCGCCTGCGTCTGAAGCAGCGAGAGCAAGCGCGCCCGGGCCTCACGGGGCGACGCGCCCGCGAACACCCATCCGGGTGATGCGGGGCGAGGAGGCTCGGCACGACGAGGCGCCAGCACCTCGAAGAAGGGCGGGAGCGCCCCTTGCACGGCGCCCGCTCCGGCGCCCACGACCACCCCCTGCGTGAGGTCGGCGCGGAGGATGCCTTCCAATGCCGCGAGGGCAGCGTCTGGGGCGAGCATCCCCAGCCCGAAGCCAGACCACGCCTTGCCCGCGTCGGCGGGCAGTCGCGCGGCCATGCCCACCTCGGCCCAGGGGCCCCAGTTGATGCTCGTGGCCGTCAGGCCCCGGGCACGCCGTTGATGAGCCAGGGCGTCGAGGAAGGCATTGGCGGCGGCGTAGCTGGTCTGCCCGGTGGTCCCGAAGACAGCGCTCACTGAAGAGAACAGGGCGAAGAAGTCGAGGCGGTCGTCGAGGGTCTCGAGGTGGAGGTTCAGCGCCCCCTGGACCTTGGGAGCGAGCACACCGGCCATCCGCGCCGCGTCCTGGAGCACCAGGAGCCCATCGTCGAGGACTCCCGCCGCATGCACCACGCCCCGAAGGGGCGGCATCGACGCGCGGCCTTCGCCCAGCACCCGCGCGACGTCCGCACGCGACGCCACATCACCCCGTCCCACGACGACCGTCGCGCCCGCGGCTCGCAGCGCGTCCAGTCGCTCCTCCGCGAGCAGCCCCGGCGCGCCGCGTCCCATCAGTATCAGGTGACGCGCGCCCCGGTCGACCATCCACCGGGCGACCTCGAGCCCCAGGCCCCCGAGCCCTCCCGTGATGAGGTACGTGGCATCCGCCCCCAGCGGGAGCGGACGGGCCGCGCGCGGAAGCCTCGTCCGCGCGAGCCGGGCCACGAGGCGCCGACCCGCACGGAAGGCGATGCGGTCCTCGTCTCCCGACAGCGCGAGCTCCTGGGCGAGCAGCGCCGCGTCCTCGACAGGCCCGGACGGATCCAGGTCGATGCGCACACAGCGCAGCTCGGGATGTTCGAGGGCCACCACGTGCCCCAGCCCCCAGAGCGGCGACTGCTCGGTGACGAGGGGGCCGTCATCCGCGCCGGTCGACTGCGCGCCCCGCGTCACCAGGACGAGACGCGGTGGAACTCCGCCCTCCCGGGTCACCAGCCGCCGCACCAGCTCGACGCCACGCTCCAAGCCTTCGAGCGGCATCGCCGTGTCGAGGCCTCGAAGGTCGACGACTCCGACGAGGGTCCGCGCCGGGCCACCGAGCGCCTCCAGGCGCTCGAACAAGCCCTGCGTGTCATCCTGGCCGGTGGAGATCACCTCCACCCGTCCACCGCGAAGTTCGAGCTGTCGGGCGAGCCCCGCGGCGACGCCACCTCGGTCCGCGAGGAGGAGCCAGGGGACGGACGCCGGCGGAGAAGACAGCGGGGCCACGGGCCGGGGCTGCCACTCGACCTGGAAGAGCAGCGCCGCCGCCGCCGTATCGCGTCGCAGGACGGCTTCCCGTGGCGCCCGGCGAATCGTCAGCCCGCGGACCTCCGCCACGACCGTGCCCGACTCGTCCAGCAAGCGCAGGTCCACCGTCGAGGCTTCGTCGACCGCGCCCGTGCCAGCGCGAAGCACGAGATGGCAGAGGCGCGGGAGTCGCGACTCGTGGAGCGTGAACCGGTCGATGCCAATGGGGACGAAGGCCAGACCTTCGATGGACGAGAACCCGGAGACCGCGCCCAGCACCTGGAAGCACGAGTCGATGAGCCCCGGATGCAGCCGATAGTCCTCGGCGCCATCCTCCGCCTCCGGAAGCCGCAGCCGCCCCAGCGCCTCGCGCTCGCCCTGGAAGACCGCCTCCAACCAGCGGAACTGTCGCCCCAGCACCAGCCCCTGCCGGTCGATGCCCTCGTAGAAACGCTCGATGGAGGGAAGCTGCTCGAAGCGGGCTTCGAGCCCGGCAAGCGACTCGGGCGCGGGTGACGCCTCCCCGCCCCTCTCGAGTCGCCCCGTGGCGTGCAGCGTCCAAGGTGAGGACTCCGCGTCGCCCCGGGCGGGCCGGGTCGACAGCTGGAAGTCGCCACCGGCCGCGAGGGACACCTGGAAGATGCGCTCCTCGGAGTCCTCCATCACGATGGGACTCAGGAACAGCACGTCCTGGACGCAACAGCGCTCCGTGCCCCAGAGCGACCTCGCGGCCTCGAGCAGCATGCTGACCATGCTCGCGCCCGCGATGACCACCGTCCCGTAGAGCCGGTGGTCGCTCAGCAGCCGCACGCGGTCCGCGCGAAGCGAGGACTCGAAGCGGGTCTCCCCTGGAGGCGCCTCGACTGAGCGACCCAGCAACGGATGCGCCTGGACGGGCGCGGCACCGGGCGCGACATCGAACCAGTAGCGCTCGCGCTGCCAGGCATAGGACGGCAGCGCCACCCGCCGGCCCCCCTGAGGGAAGACGCCCGTCCAAGAGGGCTCGTGCCCCAAGGTGTGGAGCGCCCCCAGCGCGGCGAGCAACGTGACGCGGGGGGGCCGGTCGCGGCGCGCGGAGAACAGCGCCGATGTCCCCTCCACCCCCGAGGCCTCGAGCGTCCGGGTCAACGGCTGCGACAGCACGGGGTGCGGCGAGACTTCGACGAAGACCCGGCAGCCGTCGGCGAGCATCGCCTGGAGGGCCGGCGCGAACAGGACCCGCTGGCGGATGTTCGCGCGCCAGTGGGCCGCATCGAGCTCCGAGGCGGAGACGCGCCCGCCGCGCACGGTCGAATACAGCGGCGTCACCAGCGCCTTCGGCGCGAGCTCCCGCGTGCAGGCGTCGAGCTCATCCAGATGCGCGTCCATCTGCGCGCTGTGGAAGGCATGGTCGACGTTCAAGAGGCGAACACGAAGCCCCTGACGCTGGAGGCCGTCCCGCAGTGACTCCAGCGACGGGCGCTCCCCCGAGACGACGATGTCCTCTGGACCGTTGATCGCGGCGACAGACAGCGCGTCACCGTGAGGCGCGAGGAGCGGCAACAGCCGTTCGAGCGAGGCCTCCACGGTGGCCATCCCTCCGCGCCCGGCCGTGCGCCCCATCAAGCGGCTGCGGCTCACGACGAGGGCCATCGCCTCATCGAGCGACAGCGCTCCCGCGAGGTGCGCGGCGCTGACCTCTCCGATGCTGTGCCCCACCACCGCGTCCGGACGGATCCCCCACGCCGCCCACAGCGCGGCGAGAGACACATGGAAGGCGAACAGCAGCGGCTGCTCCACCTCGGTGCGCGGCGGAGGGGCCCCCTCCCGCGCGACCTCCATCGCGTCGATGAGGGATTCGCCCGTCCGCGCGCGGAACGCCAGGTCGCAGCGCTCGAACATCTCCCGGAAGCAAGGCTCCTCCTTGAACAGCCGGGTGCTCTCGCCGAGGGGGAAGCCCCCCTGCCCTGACAGCACGAAGCCCACGCGCGGCGCCTCGCCCTGCCGGACCACGCCCTGGGACTGGAAGGCCCGCGGGGGTGCGCCGCGCCCGAACGCCTCCAGTCCTTCGTCCAGGGCGAGCCGCGTCTGGGCCACCAACGCCAGCCGGTGCGCGTGGTGGTCGCGACGCAGGCCCGCCGTGGCGCAGAGCTCCACGAGCGAAAGCGTGGGCCTGTCGCGAAGGTGCTCGGCGACGCGAAGGGCCTGCTCCCGAAGCGCCGGCTCCGTCCTCGCCGAGAGGACGAACAGCTCCGAGGGCACGTCGCCGGAAGGAGGCACGGAGGCCTCCGGGGACACGCGCTCCCAACGAATCGCGTGGCCCGCCGCCGCGAGCGTGTCGAGCGCACGATGGAGCCCGTCCAGGTCCGGCTCGCCGCGCTGCATGCTGCCCAGGACCGAAGCCCGCGCCGCGCGGGCCTCGACGTTCTCCTCCACCGAGCGCGCGTGGATGGGATGAGGATTGACGTCGAGGAAGACCTCGTGCCCGGAGTCGAGCAGGGTCTTCACGGCGTCGGCGAACCGCACGGGCTCCCGGAAGTTGTCGGCCCAGTAGCCCGGCCCCAGCGACAGCCCTTCAACGAAGGCGCCCGACACCGTCGACACCATCGGAATGCGTCCCGGCAGCGGCCTGAGCGCCGGACAGCCCTCCAAGAAGAGGGACTTGAGGGGTTCGACCTGGGGGATATGGGCGTAGAAATCAATCTCGGCCGTGCGCGCGAAATGCCCCTCCGCCACCAGCCGCGAGGTGAAGTCCTGGAGCGCGGAGGGCTCCCCCCCGATGCCCGTGGACCGGGGGCTATTCACCGACGCGATCGCGATCCGCCCCGCGTAGGAGGCGATGCGCGCCTCCACTTCGGCGGCGGGAAGCCCCACCACGCCCATCCCCGCACCACCCGACACGCTCCGCTGGACCTGGATGTAGTGGTGTGCGAGCGCGAAGACCTCCTCCAACGTGAGGATCCCCGCCACCTGCGCCGCCGCCCATTCCCCCACGCTGTACCCGACGACCGCGCTCGGCTCGACGCCCCAGTCGCGCCACAACGCCGCGAGGGAGAGCTGGAACGCGAGGACGACCGGGAGCTGCACCTCACCCCGGTCGAAGCGCGAGCGAGGGCGAGGCGCGAGCAACGCATCGACGAGCGACCCGCCCCCGAGCCCCCGGAACACGGCGTCACAGGCCTCGAAGCGGGCACGGAAGACGGGCTGCGTGGCCAGCAGCTCCCGCCCCATGCCCCACCAGGCCGAGCCGGCGCCCGCGAAGAGGAACGCGACCTTCGGCGGCACGGGGGACACGGACGGCGGGCGGGGCACCACGAACGGAGGCCCAGCGGCCCGACGAGGCCCCGGAAGATACTCCTCGACGATGAGGTGACAGTTCGTCCCCCCAAAGCCGAAGGAGCTGATGCCCGCCAGCGAAGGCTCCTCGGCCCTGGGCCACGGAGTGAGCTCCGTCTGCATGCGCAAGCGCAGCGCATCGAACGGGATGTGCGGGTTCGGCTGCTCGAAGTGCAGGCTCGGCGGGAGCTTCCGCTTCCGGATGGAGAGCGCCACCTTGATGACGCCGGCGACGCCCGCGGCGGCTTCGAGGTGCCCGATGTTGCTCTTCACCGAGCCCACGCGCAGGGACTCCTCGGAGGACCGCGCCGGCCCCCCCAGGACCGCGCCCAGGGCTCGCGCCTCTATCGGATCGCCCAGCGGCGTTCCCGTCCCGTGCAGCTCGACGTACTGCACCCGCGCGGGGTCCACGCCCGAGGCGCCATAGGCCTCACGCAGCAGCCGCTCCTGGGCCTTGGGGCTGGGGGCCGTCAGCCCATTGCTGGCGCCGTCGTTGTTCACCGCGCCGCCACGAATGAGGCAGTAGATGGAGTCCCCGTCCGCCAGGGCGCGCGACAGGGGCTTGAGGATGACGACGCCGGCCCCCTCCCCTCTCCCATAGCCATTGGCTCGCGCATCGAAGGTCTTGCACCGCCCGTCCGGCGCGAGCGCGCCGAAGGCCGAGACCGCCATCAGCGTGCGGGGAGAGAGATTGAGTTGCGCGCCGCCCGCGAGCGCCAGGGTCGACTCGCCCGCGCGCAGGCTGCGACAGGCTTCGTGGATGGCGACCAGCGACGAGGAACAGGCGGTATCGATGGCCAGACTGGGGCCCTCGAACCCAAACACATAAGAAACCCTATTGGCGACGATGCTCCCAGCGTGGCCGGTGCATGTATGAAGAGAGGGCAATGCCCCATGGAGCGTCTGGAGATCGGCATAGTCCCGCCAGACCAGCCCGGTGAAGACGCCCGTCTTCGAGCCACGAAGCGTCCGCGGCGCGATGCCCGCATCCTCGAGCGCCTCCCATGACAACTCCAACATCAAGCGCTGCTGGGGATCGAGCTGCCCCGCCTCACGGGGCGAGATTCCAAAGAAGCCCGGGTCGAAACGGTCCACGGTGTCGAGGAACGCCCCCGGAGGAGGGTGAAGCCGCTCCCGCGACTCTGGAGTTGGCGCCCGGGAGGCGGCCTCCTCCCAGCGACCCGGGGGGACCTCCGTCACACAGTCGATGCCCTCCTGGAGGACCCGCCAGAACGCCTCGGCATCGGGCGCGGAGGGGAAGCGGCACGCCAGTCCAACGATGGCGATCGGCTCGGAAGCCTCCGGGGCGGATGTGTCCCGGACGCGATTCGACTCCGCCCCCTCCTCTGGATGCAGGAGATGGGCGGCGAGCCCCGCGGGGGTCGGATGCTCCCAGATGAGCGTGGGCGAGAGCGACCTGCCCAGCTTGTCAGAGAGTCTGGAGATCAACTTGAGCGCGACGAGCGAATCGACGCCCATCTGGAAGAACGGCGTCGCGAGCCCCACCTTGCCCGCCTCGAGCCCTAGCAACGAGGACAGCTCGACCGCGAGCCACGCACGCAGCGCGTCGACGTCGCGAACCCTCTCTTCCATTCCCTGCCTCACTGGCATCCGGGCTGTCTTCGTTTGCGCCACAAAGACACCCAAGAAACCGCAAAAGACATGCACGCCCGGGGGTCAGGCGCACCTCAACGCATACATGCGAACCAGCGACTGGCTCTGGAGTCCACTCGCCCAAACGACAGACACGACAAAGCGAAGCTCCGCCGCACCGACGCCACCTCTCTACGCCCGGAACCCAGGCAATACCAGACGAATTTCCATCCCCCCCGGAACCTATGGACTACGAGACAGTGCAGTGGAAATTTGCAGCATTCATGACGCCGGGCTCGAACCTCCATACCCAGACACGCGCCAATCGCGAAGAAAGACCCACCCCAGGGCAATTCGATTTTAAGAATGTGATTATTTAAGGAGACCCGCGCCCTGGGGCGGGCTGCCGTTCGCCTGTCAGGCGTTGCCGGACGCGCGGAGGATTCGCTCGGGCCAGGTTGGGATGACCCCCCGGGCATGGACACGCCGGGCGCTCCGCCTGCGTTCCTCGCTGCGCTCGTAGCTTCGGCGCGCCAGCCACTCCATCGCGCCAATCTTCAACGCGAGCGCTGCCGTCGCGAACAGCGGATCTCCGAGCGCCGTCCAACCCCAGGGGCCCTGGGCCCCCGCGATGATCCGCTCATCCCCCCGGCCGCGGGTGGGGCGCAGTTCGACGGTGTCGACGATGACGCCCTCCTCCTCCTCGCCCAGGGCGCGGAGCCGGTTCCCCAGGGCGGACACGATGGCGGACCGACCCAGGAAGCGATCCGTCCTCACCAGGAGGCCCATCGGCGAAGGCAGGGGGCTGGTCCAGGGACCGCATTGGTTGGCGAGCACCACCGGGATGCCGAAGTGGCTGGCGTAGCGCACCGGCAGCACCTCCACCTGCCGGCGCGAAGCCTCGATGAGCTCCGCGGGGAAGGTCCAGGGATTCGCGCGCGGCACGCCATAGCAGTGCGGCATGAGGTGAAGCTGTGACTGGTGGCGCTCGATATACGAGGCCATGTCCCCGAAGTGATTGTCCGCGCAGATCCCCACACTGAGGCGGCCCAGGTCGCAGTCGATCACACAGGGATCGTCAACGCTGCCCCGGAACCAATAGGCCTCATATGAGGGCGCGCGCCGCTTGCGCACCCTGTGGATCCGCCCCGAGGGAGAGGCGAGGACGAAGGCGTTGTAGAAGTCGTCCCCGTCCGCTTCCAGGATGGAGGCCCCCAGATGGACGTGCCACCGGGCGGCTTCCTCTTTCAGAAAGCAGACGGTCGGTCCGTCCAGGGACTCCGCCGCGTCCCAGATGGCGGGGCTCTGCAGGTAGCCGGAGGAATAGAACTCCGGAAGGAGCAGCAGCTGGGCTCCCTGCTCCACGGCGCGCCGGATGAAGGGACTGGCGTGCTCGAGGTTGCGTTCGACCTGACCGTTTTCAGCGCGGAGCTGGAGCGCCGCGACCCGAAGCGGACTCATGCGGATCCACGGCCGACAGCATGTTCTTTCGACCGGAATCCCATGGCATGTCCCTCCGGCTGGCTGAACCCGCCTGGAGGCAATAACCGTTGGGCCTCGGTGCCGCACCCCTTCGGCCAGAGCGGGTGTCCCGACAATCGCGTGAGGAACACTCCCCCCGGCCGAAGGTTCCCCCCCGCCCGGCAACTCCCGTCAATGCACCGCGGCCTTCCGGCGGCGGAAGCGGCGGACCTTCTCCACCAGCGTGTCCGTCAGCACACCCTTCACCGCGTTGCGGGTCTGGCGCGCCCAGTCCTCGGAGCGGGTGAACCACGTGCCCGCGAGCCCGGAGCCGTGCACGCGCAGCGACACCGTCTGGCGCTGCCGCGTCACCCAGTCCGCCTTGTAGCTCTCCGTGCCCCGCAGGAAGTCGTACTCCGTCAGGCCCAGGTCGATGGCGTCCTTGAACGTCTCCCCCACCAGCACCAGGCCCACGCTGCGATTGCGCCAGGCAGGGTCGTAGCCGGACTGGAAGTACACGAAGGTCCGCCCATGCAGGATGCCGTACACGGACGCCACCGCCTGACCGCCCACCTTCATCGTGTACATCCGCAGCCGGCCCCGCTCCGCCAGCCATTGCGTCGCGTCCCGGTGGAACGCCTCCACCCCCGCGCCCTTGATGCCCTGCGACCCTCCATCCGAGGACCAGCGCAGCGCGTGCAACCGGAAGAAGTCCGTCATCGGCCCGGCCAGCGCGCCCGGCGCGTCCGTGCGCTCGATGCGATAGCCGTCCTGCTTCTCCAACCACTTGCGCCGCCGCAGGTAGTTGTCCCGCCGGCCCGTGCGCTTGAGGAACGCGTCGAACGGCTCGCCCGGCACCAGCGGCTCGTACGGGCACACGTAGCGCTCCGTCACGCGCACGTCGCCGAACACCTCGCGCGCCGCGCCCAGCGTCGTCGAACCCTCGCGCAGGTCCGTCAAATCCAACACATCCCACTCGTCCCGCAGGCCCTGGAGCACCTGGAAGAACGTCCGGGCCACCTCCGCCTCGCGGCCCTGGCGCGCCACCACGTCCAGGTAGTCGCTGCCCACGTGCGTCTCCCCCAGGAAGCCCAGGCGCCGCACGCGCACGCCGTTCACCCAGCGGTGCTCCAGCCCCAGCGGCAACAGGCCGGTGAGCGTGCCCAGCCGGTCTCTCGCCGTCAGCACCAGCGGCCGCACGCCGGGGGAGATGCGCCGGCACCAGGGATACAGCCACTCCCAGGCGTTGAACGGCCCGGCGGTGCTCGCGTCCAGGAGCGCGTTCCACTCCGCCCGCATCCCCGCCATCCGAGAAGCACTGCCCACCGCCGCCACATCCAGCCGCGGCGTCACCCTTGGCCCCGTCGTCAATTCTTCTTCGCGGATCACCGCGTCACCCTGATGCCTTTCCCGAAGCAATACCGCGCCCCCCGGATGGCATCACCACCCGGGAGCCAGCCCCCACCCGCTCACCCCGTGCGCTTGCTCGGACGCCGCTCCGACTTCAGCGCGGCGCGCACCACGTCCGCCACCTCCGCCATCACCTCCGGCGACAGGTCCTGGTGGCAGGGAATCTCCAGGATCGTCCGCCGCAGCTGCGCGACCTCCGGGAACTCCGACGGGTCGCACGCGGGATGGAAGCGCTTCCAGAAGTCGATGGCGTCGATGCCGCGCTCGCGCAGCCTCGCCAGCAGCGCCTCCTTGTCCTGGACCACCATCGGGTAGAACAGGGGGCTCACGCCCGCGGGCAGCTGGTTGAAGAGCGGCGGAGACACGTCACGCAGCCGGCCCAGCAGGAGGAAGTAGTTGCGGCGGCGCGCCTCGACGATGGCCTCCAGGTCCTGCGCCAGCGCGATGCGCTTCGTCAGCGGGCTCATGCCCAGGTCCACGTGCCGCCGGTCGAAGTGCTGCGTGCCCGTGGCCACCCGTTCGATGCTCGCGGCCTTCACCGTGCCGTGCCCCACCGAACGCACCAGGCCGCGCAGGCCCCGGCCCACGGCCCCGCCGCGCAGCTCCAGGTTCTGGAGGAGCGCGGACACGGTGTGGCTGAACGTGGACGCCAGGGGCGGCGCCGGCGGCTCCGGCAGGCTGTACTGCCGGGGGCCATTGACGACCAGCGCGCCCCCATTGGGTACCGGGAGCGTCTTGTAGAGGCAGAAGATGCCCACGTCGCCCGTCGTGCCCAGCGGCGTCGCGCCGTCGGACGACAGCAGCGACAGCGCGCAGTCCTCGATCAGCGGCAGGCCGTGCTCGTCCGCCAGCTTGCGCATCGCGGCCGCCGGCCCCGGGAAGCCCGCGTAGTGGATGAGGTAGAGCGCCTTCGTCTTCGGCCCGATGCGCTTCGCCACGTCCGCCAGGTCCACGTCCCAGCGGGCGCCCACGCGGTAGAAGCGCGGCGTCGCGCCCGCGTCCACCACCGCCTCCACCTCCACGCCGTGGTGATAGGAGGGCATCAGCACCTCGCCCCCCTCCAGGCGCAGCATCTTCATCGTCAGCCAGACGGCGTTGCGCGCGAAGTAGAAGTAGCGTGCGTTGGGCGAGGAGAACGGCGGCAGCGAACCCGGGCGGGCATGGGCCAGCAACATCCCCGGCCACAGCGTGGGCAGGGACGGAACGAACAGCTTGTCGGACATCTTCACCGCTTCCATCGCGCCACCACCTCTTTCGCCGCGGGTACCCACCGGAACTTCGCCGCGCACAGGGCGCGCCCGAAGGCGGTGTCATTGAACACGTAGAGCCAGGTGTGCTTGCGGACGCGATCCGTCCAGTCGCGCTTCCACACCATGTCCGGCCCCAGGAAGTCGAACTCGGTGAGCCCCCGGTCCAGGCAGTCCCCCAGCACCTCCTCCATCAGGAGCTGCCCCGGACTGCATTCCTTGAGGTTCTCGTCGTAGCCGGGCTTGAGCAGGAAGTAGCGCCCGCCGTACTCCAGGCCGTACTGGAACGCGACCGCGCGCCCGTCCACGCGCAGGAAGTACAGCGCCAGCCGCCCGCGGTAGGCCGAGTCCCGCGCCAGCTCCGTGTAGAAGCCCCGCGTCTTCCCGTCCTGCGACATGGCCGTGCCGCGCTGGCCCTTCCAGCCGCTCTGCTCCAGCAGCAGCCCCTCCTCCAGCGTGCCCTCCAGGTCCAGGCCCCCATCGACGCGCTCGAAGGTGACCTTCCCCTTCTCCTCCAGCTTGCGCCGGCGCCTGCGGCAGTTGGCCTTGAACTTGGACGGCAGCGACGCGAAGAACGCGTCCTTCTTCGCGGGCAGCGGCACATAGGGCGACTGCAATGACTCCCACTCGCCCACCGGCAGCCCGCCCCGCCTCGCCGCGTCCAAGAGGCGAAAGCCCGCCCCGCCGTCCGGCACGTCCGTCAGCCGGAGCACGTCCCAGCCGCCCGTCTCGCGCAGGTGCGCGAGGAACGCGGCCGCCGCGGCCTCCGGCTCGCGCGCCACCACGTCGAAGCGGCAGGAGTGCGCGTTGGCCGCGGAGGTGAGCTGGCGCACGGGCACGCCGTACATGGACGTGCGCTCCTCCACCAGCGGCAGCCCGGCGGTGAGCGCCCCGTCCTCGCCGCGCAGGAGCAGCACGCGCATGCGCGCCCCCGCGGCGAAGTTGTCCAGCCACAGCCGCAGGAACTCGTGCCGGTAGAACAGCTCGTTGGAGGTGCCCTCCACGAGCAGGTTCCACTCGGCTTCCAAGGACATGAAGGCCGCCCGGTCGTTGATTTCCACGACGCGCGGCGGATCGGCACGGAGGTCTCTGGCTTCCATCATCGCGGGCCCCAAGGTGGTGACGGGTGGAGCGCGCTACAAGCCGCTGCGCGCCATCTTCAGGAGGCAGGCGGCGACCTTGCGGCTGTCGTGTCGGATCTTCGACCCCTCCTTGAGGAGGTCCGCCTGCACGGGGATCACCCCGGACGACAACAGCTCCCGCGCCTCCGCCGTCACCACGATGGACCCCTTGCGCGCATAGCGCTGGATGGAGTCATCCGCGGGCATCCGGCCGTTGACGAGGACCGCGTCCAGCACCGGCCCCACGTGGTCGATGACCGCCTGCACGTGGTCCAGGCAGTTCATGCCGTCCGTCTCACCCGGCTGGGTCATCAGGTTGGCCACCATGACCTTCAGCGCGCGCGTCTCCTTCAGCGCCTGGGCCACGCCGTCCACCAGCAGGTTGGGCAGCACGCTCGAGTACAGCGACCCCGGGCCAATGGCGATGAGGTCCGCCGAATAGATGGCCTCCAGCAGGCCGTCCACCGGGGGCGGCGAGCGCGGGCTCAGCGACACGCGGCGCACGCGGCCCTGGGCGCGGCAGATGTTGCGCTCGCCCACCACCTCCGTGTCGTCATGCATCTGCGCGACCAGTTGCACCGACGAGAGCGTGCTGGGCAACACCTGGCCCTGCGCCCCCAGGAGCTCCCCGGAAAGCCGCACCGCCTCCAGGAAGTCGCCCTTCAGCTCCGCGAGCGCGGCGATGAGCAGGTTGCCCACCGCGTGGCCAGCGAGGCCCCGCGCGCCGCCGAAGCGGTACTGGAACACGTCCTTCAGCGCGCTCTTGCCGCCCGCGAGCGCCACCAGACAGTTGCGGATGTCCCCCGGGGGCAGCGCGCCGTGCAGCCGTCGCAGGCGGCCGGAGCTTCCACCGTCGTCGCTCATCGCCACGACCGCGGTGATGTCCACGCCGGGCTGGCCCGCGCGGGGCGTGGCGCGGCGGGCAAGGCCGCGCAACACCATGGGGAGGCCCGTGCCTCCGCCCATGGCGACGATGCGCGTCGGGCGGTCCATCGGGGCCTGCAGCAGCTCGTTGCGCTCCGCGTTCAGCCGCTTGTTGCGCGCCTCATCCTGACTCCACGACTCCGGGAACGGCGCATCCACGTCCATGCCCACCATGTTCCGACCCCCTCGCCCATCCCAATCCATTGCCCACCCTCGCCATCCCGGCCGCCCCCGACAACCAGCGACCGCGGATGGCTTCAGCGCGTGACGTTCGATGCGACTACCGGGCACCCCGCCCCAACAACACGTGCCGGACGGTGTGGAAGATAATGGCGACGTCCAGGAACAACGACCCGTTCTTCACGTAGTACAGGTCGAACTCCAGCTTGTTGCGCGCGTCCTCCACCGACGCTCCGTAGGGGTAGCGGATCTGCGCCCAGCCCGTGATGCCCGGCTTCACCGCCTCGCGCACGCCGTAGAACGGGATCTGCTGCTTGAGCTGTTCGGTGAACACCGGCCGCTCCGGCCGGGGACCCACGAAGCTCATGTGGCCCAGCAGCACGTTGAAGACCTGCGGGATCTCGTCGATGCGCGTGCGGCGGATGAACTTGCCCACCCGGGTGACGCGGTCGTCGTTGGAGCGCGCCCACACCGCGCCGTTCTTCTCCGCGTCGGTGCGCATGCTGCGGAACTTCCACAGCGGGTACGCCCGGCCGCCCAGGCCCACGCGGTCCTGCCGGTAGAAGACGGGGCCCCGGGAGTCCAGCTTGATGGCCAGCGACACCAGCACCAGGAAGGGCGACGCCATCAGCAAGAGCAGCGACGCCACCGCCAGGTCGAACATCCGCTTGAAGGCCCGCCGCAGCGGCGACACCGTCATCTCATCCGCGAAGGCGAAGTCGCTGGCGCGCAGGAACTGCACCGGGATGCGGCGCAGCACGCGCTCGCAGAAGCCAGCCGCGTCGTACACCCGCCGCCCGTCCAGCCGGCAGCGCAGGAGCGAGTCCACCCAGTTGGCGCCGCGCATGTCGTCCGCGGCCTGCACCACGTAGGAGGCGTTGAACCGGGACGCCGTCGCGTCCAGCGACTCCTCCACCTTGCGCGGGTCCACCAGGGCCACCACGCGGAAGGACCCCTCGCCGCCATCTTCGATGGCGCTCGCCACCGCGCGGGCCTTGAGGCCATCCCCCACGATGAGCACCGCGTCGGGTTCGCCCACCAGGGCGCGGATGGACACGCGCACCACCAGCGTGCCGGCCAGGGCCCCCATCGCGCCGCCCAGCAGCGTCCCGGGGGGCAGCACCACCGGGAGGACCAGCGGCAAGAGCAGCATCACCACGCCCGCCACCATCGCGGTGACGCCCGCGGCCTTGAGGAAGCGGTAGCCGCGCGTGCGGTCCTCGGCCGCGATGCGCAGGTCGTAGAGGTCCAACAGGTACAGCGTGAACTGGAAGGTGACGACGAAGGCCAGCCCCAGCCCCACCAGCGTCGGCCACAGCGTGGCGAGCGGCGGGCGGGTGCCCAGGGGCGCGAAGAGGGCCGCGCACGCCGCGGCTCCCGCGACACAGGCCAAGGCGATCGCCGACGACTCAGCGAGAAAGAACGTCAACTTCTTGGCTGAAAAGTAGTGATGGAAAACGCGAAGCACGTGACTCCTCCAACCCCGACCCGCCGCCACTCCAGGCCCCCCGCCCTTCGCGCCTCATCGGCGCGAGGAGCGGGTTGGGCCACGAAACACCTTCACCGCTGCGTCACCGCGCTACTTCTTCACGTAGTTCTTCAGGTACGGGGTCGCGTTCACTTCCGCCCCGTTGAGCACGCAGCCCACCAGCGCCGCGCCCGCCAGCTGCTCCACCGCCTGGTTCACCACCTTGGAGGGGGTGACGTTGGCGCGGATGACCATCAGCACGCCGTCCATCTGGTGGCCCAGGATGGCCGCGTCCGCGAACGGCAGCGTGGGCGGCAGGTCCACGTACACCTCGTCGAAGCCCTCGCGCACCGCCTTGAGGAACTGCTTCATGCGGGCGCTGGCCAGCACCTGGGTGCTCTCCTCCGGCGTGGAGCCGGCGGGGATGACCGCCAGCTTCGTGGAGTTGAAGCGCCGCACCACGTCGCGCACGTCACACTCCCCGGCCAGCAGCTCCGCCAGGCCCTGCTTGTTACGCATGCCCAGCGTGGGGGCCACCTGCCCCCGGCGCAGGTCCGCGTCCACCAGCAGGATGCGGCGCTCGGGGTTCGCCCGGGCGGCGGCCAGCGCCAGGTTCACGCTCGTCACCGTCTTGCCCTCGCCGGGCATCGCGGAGGTGAGCGCCACCACCTTCATCGGACGCTGCTCGCGCATCCGCTCCAGCCGGTAGTACAGCGTGCGGTATTGCTCCGCGGCCACGGAGGCAGGGGCCGTGAGCGTGACCACCCGCCGGTCCACCGCGTTCGAGGAAGCCCCGCTGTCATCCATGCGCGGCAGGAAGTTCCCGGCCCGCTCCATCGTCGAATCCATCTGGTTTTCTCCAATCCTTTCCATCTGGGGGCGGCAATTAATTCAGGGACGTGGGTGACGAGACGCTGTTCTTGCTGCCGTTCATTGGCATCAACACGCGCTTCTCCGTCTTGCCTTGCATGTTCGGGACCACCGCCAGGACGGGCAGCGTCAGGCGCTCGCGGACCTCGGAGCCGTCGCGCAGGCTGTCGTCGCGCATCTCCAGGACGGTGCCGGTGAGGACCCCCAGGGCCAGGGCCACCAGGGCGGCGATGAGCAGCCCGCTCATGCGGTCCGGGCGGGCCGGCGCGGAAGGCACCCCGGCGGGCGAGATGACGTTGAACAGGCTCTGGGCGCTCTTGGCCTCCAGCTCCTGGGCGATCTCCGCCTCCACCTTGCGGCTCACCACGCTCTGGTACTTGGTGCGGGCGATCTCGTAGTCGCGGTTCATCACGGACAGCTCCTGGGCCCAGCGGGGCGTGTTGTTCAACCGCGCCTGGTAGGCCTCCGCCTGCTTCTGCAGGTCCATGATGTCCTTCTGGATGTTGGCGACGAGCAGGGTCACGCGGGTGCGCTCGTTGCGCTCGGCGGTCATGCGGCCCTCCGCCTCCTTGCGCTGGCCGTTGATGTCTCCCAGCTCACGCTCCATGCGCTTCACTTCCGGGTGGTCCTCCGTCCACTGGGTCTTGGCCTGGGTCAGCGTGCGGGACAGCCCGCTCTCCGCCGTCTCCAGCCGGCCGGCCTCGCTGTCCGCCGCGTTGCGGGCGCGGGCCAGGTCGGAGCGGCGCGCCTCCGCGGTGCGCAGCTCCTCGGACTTGGTCTGCAGCTGGGCGCTGATGCGCTCCAGGCCGCGCATGTTCATCTCCATCTGCTCGGGCAGCTCGCCCAGGTGGTCCACCTTGAAGCGGGAGATCTTGCTCTCCCAGGAGGACACGGCCTTGCCCATGGAGATCATCTCGCCGTTGAAGAGGTCCGTGGCGCGAGCCGCCTGCGCCTGACGGATCTTCAGCGTCTCCTCGGAGAAGATGGCCGGCAGGCGGTTGGTCACCTGCGCCACCACCTGCGGGTCGCGCCCGGCGTAGGTGAGCTCGAAGGCCGTCTCACCCTCGACGCGCACGGTGATGTCCTTGCGCATCTGCTCCACCGCGGCCTCGACGCCCTTCTCGGAGACGAGCTCCGGGTAGAGGTTCATCTCCTCGATGGCCTTCTGCAGCACCGGCCGCGCCAGCAGCTCCTGGCGCACGGTGACCAGCCGCTGTTCGATGAGCTCGCTCACCGTGCGCTGGACCATCTCCTCCCCCGGGCGCTGCGGCTCCACGCGCACCACCACCGATGCCTCATAAATGCTCGGCCGGGTCACCACGATGGCCACGCCCAAGACGAAGATTGCCGCAGCGATCGCCCCCACCAGGGCCTTGCGACGCCACAGCGCCGCAAGCATCTGGTCCGCCGTCATCCCACGCTCCATGATCCGCTCCTCCATGCCTCGAACTCGAAAGTTGCCTACCAAGGTGTCATGACCAGACGGAGGGCGAACACGTTGCGTGTCAGGTCCCCCGCACCGACGACGTCCGCCGCGCCCACCTGCGCGATGCGGTCCACCGCCCCCTGCAGCGCGAGCTTCCGGCTGAGCCGGTACTCGACGCCTCCTCCCACCGCATAGCCCTGCGACACGTTCACGGTGTTCCGCCACTCCTTGTAGTTGTGTCCTGGCGCCGCCCCGTTGCGGAAGAAGCTGGCCGCGCCGAAGGCGGACAGCCGTTGGGTGAACCGGTGCGCGCCAATCAATGACGCGTAGTCCGCCCACACCGCTCCGGAGAAGCCGCTGGCCCCCACCAGGTCGTGCCCCGTCGCGAAGCCCAGGTCGGTGCGCTCACCCTCGCGCATCAGCTCCAGCGACACGCGGGGCAACCACCCACCGCGAGACGAAATCGAGGGCAGGTAGCGCACCGGCCCGGCCCGGACGGTCAGCGTGGTCGGGCGGCCCAGCCGGTAGCGCAGGGCCGCCGCCGCGCTGTGCGCCTGGCTGTAATCACCGTCGTACAGGAAGCCCTGGTAGCGGTACTCCGCGCCCAGGGACAGCCGGCGCGTGGTGCGGTACCACAGCTCCACCGAGGGGGTGTGCGCGTAGCCCGCGACCCGCCCCGGTTCGATGATGCGAGTCGCTTCGAACAGGTAGTTGCCGCGGACATCCATCCGCTCCGTCACGCGCCCCGTGAGCCCCACCCGCGTCTGCGCATAGAAGGTGGGGGACGTGGAGCGCGCCAGGCCGTCGCGCGGCAGCGACGTGGGGTCGGAGACGCGGAACACCCTCGCGCTGGCGTCCAGCCGCAGCCGGCGCGACAGCACGTCGCGGAAGCCCAATCCCAGGCGGTGATCGAAGGTCACCTTGCCGGAGCCGTGCCGGGCCAGGAGGTCCCCGGCGTAGTACGAGTCGAACGTCACCTGCTCGTTCTTCACGTCCAGGCCCAGCCGGGGGGACAGCTTCGTCATGAACTGCCCGTTGGTGCCATTGGCGCCCAGGCGCAGGTCATTGTCGAAGCGCTCCTCCGCCGTCAGGCGCAGTCGCGGCGCCAGGATGGTGGCTGCCTGCGCGGCCGGCGCGGCGATGAGACAGCCTGTAATCACTGCTCGCTTCCAGTTGCCCCTCACCGCCGCCCTCCCGTCCAAACCCACACGCCCACGCTCCCTGCCTCTGGATGTCTGTCTTTCTTTCGACCGCGCGTCCGGCCCCCGTCACGGGACGACGACGGTGTCACCCGGCCGCAGGATGACGCTCTCGCCCTTGGGGGAGACCAGGTCGCTGTAGCGCACCGGGAACTGCCCGCCGTTGCCGTCCGTGCGGATGACGACGATGCCGTCGGAGTTGGCGAAGTCGGTGAAGCCGCCCGCCAGCGCGATGGCCTGCAGCAGCGACACGCGGCCCCGCAGCGGGTAGGCGCCCGGGTGGGCCACTTCGCCCGTCACGAAGACGCGGGTGCTGTTGACCTCGCGGACGATGACCGTCACGCGCGGCTCCTGCACGAACGGCTGGAGGCCCGCCTTGAGCGCCTCGGCCAGCTCCGTGGGCGTCTTGCCCGCGGCCTGGATCTCCCCCACCATCGGAACGGAGATGTAGCCGTCCGGGCGCACCGGCACCGTGCGCGACAGCTCCTGATCCCGCCACACACTCACGTCGAGCACGTCCTCACGGCCAATGCGGTAAGGCTGATCCGCGTTGTCGACCTTCAGCGTTTGCTGGTGAGCACAACCCGACAGGAGGAGCATCCCCATCACCGTCCAGAACCCCGTGCGCCGCATTCCCATCTTCCGCTCTCCTTCGTTCACTGATGTCCGCGCGAGCCACCAATCACACGCCCCGAAGGGCCGGGCGGTGCGCTTCTGGCGGAGGCTCTTAGCAGCGCGTGTGCCAGCGGCCAGGCGGAGGGAAATCCCTTGGAATGCGGTGGGTTACGGCGTGCCACATCGTGCGCACATGGGAGCATCCGGGAAAAATTCCGGTCCCCCCCCGCTGTTCTCGGCTGTGCTTTCTGCCGTTCGGTTCCACGGGGTGGAAGAGGTTTGCCCAACGCGCCCCACGCCACTTCCACCGCGCAAAACGCTTCCTCTGGGGCCCGGGTAACAACACCCCGGCACGGGTCTTGAAGAGTGGATGTGCGTCGGACAGCGGTTGCGGTTCAGGGGTCCAATTCAGTCACCAAGGGGACAGCGGAATGGGCAAGGTGGCAGGGGCGGTGGGGGTGGTCTTCATGCTCGGGACCAGCGTCGTGGGCCTGATGGGGGCCTCGCTGGGCAACGGCGTCGAGGCGGGTGTCCTGGGCATGGTGGGCCTGGCCCTCTATGGAGGCAGCGCGCTCTTGAGCAGCAGGGCGGCGGTGCCCGCTGGCGTCGCGAAGCAGGCTTGAAGCCAGTCCTGAAGGACTGAGGGAGTCACGGGCCTTCGGGCCGGAGCGCGACGTGGGGAGCCCAGGCTTCCCTCCGCGTCCGGTCCGGGGGCCCTTTTTTCTACGCGGGTGAACCCCGTCGCGTTCGAGCCTTCATGGCCAAACCGTGAGGGAACAATGCACCCACCGTGAAGCCGTCTCACGGCGGTTGAAAGAATCTCCTCCCCCGCACAGACGCCCGGCCCTCCCGTGCAGCTTGATTTCACGGCGAGGGCCGGCCTCACACGCCTCGGGGATGACGAATGATTCGCGGTACACCAGGTGAATCAAGCTCGACGAACAGCCTTCGCACGCATCCGCGCGTGCTTCGTGGACTCAGGACACTCGCTCGAATGGCGGGGATGCTCGCCGCCGTCGTCCTGCTGTCCGCATGCCCCGACGGGCGTGGCCCCGCGCAAGGCGGCCCCCGGCTCCCCGAGGGCGCGCTTCCCTCCACCACGGTGGGGCTCGACTACGAGGCTGTGTTCACGGCGTCGGGCGGCCTGCCTCCGCTTCGCTACACGCTGACGCCTCCTCCTGGCTTCTCCTTCTACTTGGGGGAAGGGAGGCTGACAGGTCAAAGCACCGAGGCTGGCGACTTCGCGCTCACCGTCAGCGTGACGGACGCGAATGGCGAAGAGGACACCCGCACCTATCCGCTGAAGGTCTGGCCCTTTCTCGAGGTCGTCAGGGCCACGCTCCCCCCTGCCATCGCAGGCGCCAGCTACGAGCAAGTCCTCGCCGCCGCGGGCGGGGGTCCTCCGCTGCGATGGTCCCTGACGGAGGGCTCGCTGCCGACCGGCGTCTCGCTCTCAGACGATGGAGTGCTGACCGGCCTCCCGCAGGAGCAGGGCATCCATCCCCTCACCCTGCGAGTGCAGGACGCCAACGGCGCGACGTCCGAAGCGCGAATGGAGCTGGTGGTCCTCGGCCCGGACTCGCAATCCGATGGAGGGCCTGCGCCCTCGACCTTCCCGCTGTCGGTGGCCAACTGGAACATCGAGTGGTTTGGGGACACGCAGTATGGACCCAGTGACGAAACGCTTCAGCTGACCAATGCCCAGGCGGTCATCGCCGACGCGGGCGTGGACTTCTGGGGCCTGGCTGAAATCGTCGACACGGCGCACTTCAACGCGTTGAAGGCACGGCTGCCCGGCTACGACGGCTTCCTCGCGAACGACGCTTCTCGCGTGTCGTCCGGTTCGAGCCAATACTCCTCCTCCGACCAGAAGGTGGGGGTGCTCTTCAAGTCGGACGTGGTGCAGGTGCTGCGAGCGGATGTCGTCCTCACGAATTACCGCTACGAATTCGGCACGCGCCCGCCCCTGCGGGTGGACCTGCGCGTCAAGCGGGGCGACACCACCGTGGATGTGACGGCGTTCGTCATCCACATGAAGTCCGCCACCAGCCCGACGGATTACGCTCGCAGGGCAGTCGCCGCCAGGCAGCTCAAGGCCTATCTGGACCTCAACCTGCCCACGCAGCGGGCCCTGGTGGTGGGCGACTGGAATGATGACGTGGACATGTCCATCGTCACCGGCACCGACCCCAGCACCGGTAAGCCGTACGAAACGCCCTACCGCAACTTCGTCGACGACCCGGACAACTACATGTTCACCACCCAGGCCCTGTCTCAGGCTGGCGTGGGGAGCACGGCGAGCCGCAACACGTTCCTCGACCACCAGCTCGTCACCAATGAACTGTGGGCTGATTACGTGACCAACTCGACCACGGTGCTGCGCCCGAACATCTCCCAGTACCGTTACACCACGTCCGACCACTATCCCATCATCAGCCGTTTCAACCTGGGCCAGCATTTCGGGAGTGGGATTGGAGGCACGACAGCTCAGACGGATGACATTCCGGGAGCCCCCCCTCCTGCCCCTGATTCGCGGGGCGTCGAAGCCGCGCCATGAGTCGCCGCTGCGTCGCCAGGAAGACCCGCTCTTGAGCACCCACCTCAGGGCTGGCGCGGCTCCGCTTCCGGAGCCGCGTCGGCCGGCGGCGCGGCGGAGGTGGGCAGGGGCGGCACCTCCTGCTCGGGCCGTGGCGGTTGTTGGGAGCCCTCTGCCTCCTGGCGGCGCAGGCGCAGCGCGCGGCTCCATAGGGCGATACCGGCCCAGACCCCCAGGAGCGCCACCGGCACGGCCACGGCGTGGGGCCAGTACAGCGCCACGCCCGCGAGCGCCAGAGGCACGACCCCCGCGCCGAAGACGACCTTGGACTCCGTGCGGCCCAGCTCGCGGTGGTTGGTGACGGCGGCGCCCACGGTGTTGCCCAGGCGCACGGCGCCCGCGGCCGCGCGGCTCATGCTGCCCCGCCGGCCAGGAGTACCCCGCCGCGCGCGAGGCAGCAGGGGCGCGGCCTTGAGGCGCCGCGCCCTTCCGTCGAGCACCACCTCGGTCGCGTGCTCCAGGTCCTCCAGGTACATGGCCTCCATCCGCTGGGCGAAGGGGCCATCCTCCACCGCGACGTCGATCTCGGAGTTGCCCAGCCAGCTCGCGGGGTTGAGGTTGGACGAGCCCACGCGTGCCCAGGTGCCATCCGCCACCGCCGTCTTGGCGTGGAGCATGGTGCCATTCCATTCATAGACACGGATGCCGGCCTCCAACAGGGGTCGGTAGCCGGCCTGCGTGAGGGGGCGCAGCGCGGGGATGTCACTGCTGCCGGGCACGAGCAGCCGCACATCCACGCCATCGCGTGACGCGGCCCGGAGCGCCTGGACATAGGCGGCGGTGCCCACGAAGTACGCGTCGGTGAGCCACAGCCGCTGGCGCGCGAGCGAGGCGATGAGCTGGTCCACGCGGAACAGGCCCGCGCTCCAGGGGACGCCGGCCACCACGCGCAGGGCCACCTCGCCCATGGGCAGCGAGGCGCGGGCGGAGAGGCAGGCCTCCTCGTCGAGCGGAGCGCCCACCGTGCTCCAGCCCTGGGCGAAGGCACGCACGAGGTCCGCCACCGCGGGGCCGCGGATCTCCAGGCCGGTGTCCCGCCACGGGGCCACGCCCCTGGCCGCGTCGCCCACCCACTTGTGGCTCACGCACAGGCCGGACACGAACCCCACCTCCCCGTCCACGGTGAGCGTCTTGCGGTGGTTGCGGCCCAGCCACGCCAGGGGCCGGTCGAACTGGAAGGGATTGAAGCAGCGCACCTCCACGCCCGCGTCGCGCAGCGTGCGCCAGAAGTGCCGGGACGCGGTGCCCTGACAGCCCAGCCAGTCGTAGAGCACGCGGACCTGCACGCCGTCCCGGGCGCGGGCCATCAGCGCGTCCGCGAAGGCGCGGCCCACGTCGTCGTCCTCGATGATGTAGTTCTCGAAGAGGATGGAGCGCTGGGCCTCGTGGATGGCGCGCAACCACGCGGGGTAGTTCTCGCGCGCGTCGCGCAGCAGGTTCACGGCGTTGCCCGGCATGAGCGGCGCGCCAGCGGCCCGGGAGAAGACCTGCTCCGCCAGCCCATGCTGCCTGCCGCGGATGCCCGAGGATTTCACGAGGGCCACGTTGTGTCTCCTCGGGCCAGCGAGGCGCCCACCCAGGTTCCAGGTGAGGTGCGCTCCGTGAAGGCCCGTCGCAAGGGTCCGGGCCTGGAAGACGCCACCGCCCTCCCCCACGCAGCGGGGGCTCGCCCGGCAGGCTGTCGTCCCCGCGAAAGGGGGTCCGGGGACGGAGGGGTGCGCGGCGAGACGCTGGCTTCCATGCGCGACCTTTCCCCCGAGCGCGGTGCGCCGGGTCCCTCGGTGCGAGGCGATGCGGTTTCTCGTGGGCCACCGGTGCTGCGATCCGGTGGCTCTGCGCTTCCTATCCTTCCCACGTGCCTCGCCCCAAGGACGACTTCGGGACGTTCACGCTTCTTCTCGAATGAGGCCCATGCGCTCCGCGAGCCTCACCCCTACGCACCGTCTTCTCCGGGGCATCGCATGGGGCCAGGGAGACGGCACCGTGGGGCTCTGGTGCGTGACTGACGAAGCACCTGCCCTGCGCTAGGGTGCGCGGCCATGGCGACTCGGCGGTACTGGTTGATCAAGAGCGAGCCCTCCGTCTACGCGTACGCGAAGCTGGAGGAGGACGGCAGCACGGCGTGGACGGGCGTGCGCAACTTCGAGGCCCGCAACAACCTCCGGGCCATGACGCCCGGGGACCTGTGCCTCTACTACCACTCCAACGAGGACAAGGCCGTCGTCGGCGTGGCGCGCGTGCTCTCGAAGCCCGGGCCCGACCCCACCGCGCCCGGCGAGGACTGGGCCTCCGTGGACATGGGCCCCGTCGTCGCCTTCACCACCCCGGTGACGCTCGCCACCATCAAGGCCACGCCCGCGCTCAAGGACTTCCCGCTGCTCACCCGCAGCCGCCTGAGCGTCACGCCCACGCCCACCGAGCACTTCGAGCTCGTCCTGAAGATGGGCAAGACGAAGCTGCCCAAGGCCCGAGCCCGCGCATGAGCGCCGCCCGCGAAGTCCGCGCCGACTTCGACCGTGCGTCCATCGTCGTGTACCAGGCCTACCCCGACGCCATCGCGGACGTCGCCGTGAAGCAGCAGCGGTTCGGCCCGCCCTTCTCCGTGGGCCGGATGACGTGGATCAAGCCCAGCTTCCTGTGGCTCATGCACCGCTCCAACTGGGGCCGCAAGAGCGGCCAGGAGCGCACCCTCGCCGTCCGCATCAAGCGCTCGGGCTGGGAGGAGGCGCTGGGCGGGGGAGTCCTCACCGGCTACGAGCCCCGCGCCCACGGCGCGCCGGACACCTGGCGCAAGGCCTTCGAAGCCGCGCCCGTCCACATCCAGTGGGATCCGGAGCGCACGCTGCGTGGCGCGGGCCTGCCCCACGACAGCATCCAGGTGGGGCTGAGCCGCGCCGTCATCCAGCGCTTCGTGGAGGACTGGACCGTCTCCATCACCGACCTCACCCCCCTGGTCCAGAAGCTGCGCAAGCACCTGGACGACGGGCGCGCGGACCAGGCGACGCGCCACCTGCCGAAGGAGTCCGTCTACCCGGTGCCCCCGGAGCTCGCCCGCCGCCTGGGAATGTGACGGGGCCACCGGAGATCCCCTCGGCTCCGACGCGAGTTGTTATGTTCGGGCGATGGCGGACATCCCCAACCTGGAGACCCTGCGCACCTCCCTCGAACGCGTCGACGAGGAGATCCTCGACCTGCTCCAGCGGCGCATGGCCCTGGCGGACGACGTGGCGCGCGCCAAGCTGGTGACGGCCTGGCCCTTCCGGGACCCCCAGCGCGAGGACCTGCTCTTGCGCAAGCTGCGCGGCCGGGCAGCGGAGCGAGGCCTGGATCCGCATGAGGTGGAGCGCCTCTACCGCGTCATCCTGGACATGTCCGTCGCTCGCCAGCAGGGCCTGCTGACCCGCCTGGACACCACGCCGCTGCGGGTGGGGTATCTGGGCGTCGAGGGCTCCTACAGCCACCTCGCCGCCCGCCAGCGCTACGCCCACAGGCAGGGCGGCGTGCTCCTCACCGGCTTCGACTCCGCCCGGCAGGCGGTGGAGGCCCTCAAGCAGGGGGCGCAGGACCTGCTGCTGCTGCCCATCGAGAACACCACCGCCGGCAGCATGAACGAGACCTACGACGTGCTCGCCGCGGGCGACGCCGTCATCACCGGCGAGGTGGTGAGCCAGGTGGACCACCGGCTCTTGGGCGTGAAGGGCGCGAAGCTGGAGGACCTGCGCGAGGTGCTGTCCCACCCGCAGGCGCTGGCGCAGTGCGAGGACTTCCTGCGCACGCACGTGCCGCGGGCCCGCGCCGTGTTGGGGCCGGACACCGCCGTCGCCGCCCAGATGGTGGCGGACCGCAATGACGTGACCGTGGCCGCCATCGCCAGCGAATCCGCCGCGGCCCGCTTCGGCCTCGTGGTGCTCGCCAGCGACCTGCAACCCGGCGCCGACTTCACGCGCTTCGTGGAGGTGGGGCGCCAGCCCACGCCGCTCGCCCCGGACGTGCCCTGCAAGACGTCCCTGCTGGTGGTGCTGGAGCACCGCCCCGGCACGCTCGGCCAGGTGCTGCAGCGGCTCACGCAGCGCGGGGTGAACCTCTCCAAGCTGGAGTCGCGCCCCATCCCGGGCGCGCCGTGGAAGTACCGCTTCTACCTGGACGTGGAGGGCCACGCCGCGTCCGCGGCGGTGACGGCGGCGCTGGAGGACCTGCGCCCGCTCACCTCGTCGCTGCGCGTGCTGGGCACCTACCCGCGCGCGGAGCCCATCGATGGCTGACGCCGCGTCCCGCCGCATCGCCTTCCAGGGCGAGCTCGGCGCGTACGGCGACGAGGCCACCGGCGCGTTCTTCGGCCCGGCGGTCACGCGGGTCCCCTACCCCACCTTCCGCGCCGTCTTCGAGGCCGTGGCCTCGGGCGCGGTGGAGGGCGGCGTCGTCCCCATGGAGAGCGCGCTCGCGGGGCCCGTGGCGGAGGTCGTGGACCTGCTCCTGGAGTTCACCCCGCCCATCTCGGGAGAGCTGCGCCTGCGCGTGCGCCACTGCCTGCTCGCGCCCCCGGGGCACACGCTTGAAGGCCTCACGCATGCGCTGTCCCATCCGCAGGCGCTGGCGCAGTGCGCGGGGTGGCTGCGCGGGCACCACCTCCAGCCCGTGCCGGAGGCGAACACCGCGGTGGCCGCCCGGCGCGTGGCGCAGGAGGCCACCCCGGGCACCGCGGCCATCGCCAGCCGCGCGGCGGGGGAGCGCTACGGGCTCACCGTGCTGGCGGAGGGCATCGAGGACTCACCGGACAACGCCACGCGCTTCCTCGCGGTGGGCCCGGCCGTCCCGCCGTCCCTGGGAGCGCGCTGGAAGACCTCCGTGGTGCTCACCCTGGACAATGGGCCCGGAGCGCTGGCGGGGGTGCTGGGGGCCTTCGCCGCGCGAGGCGTGAACGTCGCGCGGCTGGAGGCCCGGCCCGGCGGCGTCCGCGCCTGGGACTACCGCTGGTGCCTGGACGTGGACGGCGCGGAGGACTCCGCGCCGGTGAAGGCCGCCCTGGACGAGGCCCGGAGCGCCTCCACGTCGCTCCAGGTCCTCGGCAGCTACGCGCTCAACGATTGACGGTCTGCGTCCCGTCGCCGTTGCGCACGGCCTCCGTGTACGCGCCGCGCACGATGCTCGCGTAGCGCTGGAGCGCGCCCAGCTGCTCCAGGCGCAGCGCCTGCGGCCCGTCGCACAGGGCCTTCTCCGGCGTCGGGTGGAAGTCCACCAGCACCATGGACGCGCCCGCGATGAGGCCCTGGCCAATGGCGTGGAAGATGTCCGGCAGCCCGTCCGGCGGGGCCTCCGCGCGGCCAATCGCGTGCGAAGGGTCCACGCACACCGGCATGCGCGTGAGCCGGCGCACCACGGGCACGTGCGCGAAGTCCACCATGTTGCGGTGCGGGTCGCCCAGGTGCGTCTTCACGCCGCGCAGGCAGAAGACGATCTTCGGGTTGCCCTCGCTCGCCACGTACTCGCACGCGTTGAGGGACTCCTCCAGCGTGATGCCCATGCCGCGCTTGAAGAGCACGGGGAAGGTGTGCTGCTGGCCAATCTGCTTGAGCAGCTCGAAGTTCTGAGCGTTGCGCGTGCCCACCTGGAGCATCACGCCCGTGGGCGTGCCCGCCTGCTTGAGCGCGTCGTTGATCTCGTCGATGTGGCGCGGGTGCGTCACCTCCATCGCGACGACCTTGATGCCGTGCTTGCCCGCCGACTCGAACACCCAGGGCAGGCACTTCGCGCCCAGGCCCTGGAACTCGTAGGGGTTGGTGCGCGGCTTGTACGCGCCCATGCGGGTGGTGGTGATGCCGCAGCGGGCGAGCGCCGCCATCATCGCGTCCACGCTCTCCAGCGAGTCCACCGCGCACAGGCCCGCGAAGAGGTTCACCGAACGGTCGTCGAAGGTGACGCCGTTGTATTCGAAGCCCGCCGTGGTGCGGTGGCCGCCGTGCCGGCCGATGATCCGGTACTTCTGCGACACCCGGACCACCTGGCGCACGCCGGGCAGCTGCTGGAAGGGCTCCAGCGGGACCTGCGAGGTGGAGCCCAGCAGGTACAGCTCCGTGATGGTGGACTCCGCGCCCTGCACCACGTGGGCACGGGGGGTGACGCCCTCATACTGCGAAGCGAGTTTCAGGACGGCGTTCACGACGGATTCGGGGGAATCCGGCTCGAGCATCACGATCATGCGAAGGGTTCTCCTGTGGGGGGCGACCGCTCGGCATTCAACACCGCGGGTGCTCTCTTTCCCTCCCCATTCGTACGGAAAATGACGCGGAGCGGCTCAAGAGGAGGCGGGGCGCAGCCGGGTCGCCAGCTGGGTGTAGTGCTCCCGCTGGGTAGGGTCACCCAGGTGCTCCCAGACGTCCGCCAGGGCCTTGGCGGCCTCCACGTAGGCAGGCGAGAGCTGGAGCGCCAGCTCGAACACCTGACGGGCCAGCCGGTAGCGGGCCTTGTCCGGCCGCCGCCCCTGGGTCAGGAGCGCATTACCCAGATGGTAGACCTCGACGGCCGCCGCCTCGCGGTAGCCGGGGGTGGGGTTGAGCTGAACCGCCCGGGCCATCAGCAGGGCGGCGGCCTCCGGCTCCCCCAGTTCCAGCTGACACAGGGCGGCCTCCCGGTGGGGGTCCGCCGCGGACGGGTCCAGCTCGATGGCGCGCTGGAAGCCCGTCAGCGCCTCCTGGGTGCGCCCCAGTTGCTTGAGCGCGGACGCCTTCGCGGTGAGCGCGGGGAAGTGGCGCGGATCCACGGCGAGGACCTGATCGAACGACTGGAGCGCGGCCTCGTGGTTGCCGGCCATGGAACGGTGGACGCCCTCGTTGAACGCCGCGTACAGCAACGACCTGGACATCGGTCCCCCATCGGACGGGTTGCGCGGGCCGCATGCCGCCACGCGGCCCGAAAGCGCAAGCCTGTCACCGGGGGACCGCGCTCCGCAAAGGCGCGCCCCTTCCCCGGCTGATGGCATCCATCGGGTTGCGCTGATGGCGCCGGCGGCCTCCCAGGAGACGGCCGTTTCAGCCGTCTGGAATTCGCCACTGTCCGGGACAGGCCTTGCGGCGCCACGCCGCTCCCAGGCGGAATCGGTCCCGAGGCCCTCATGCTCGTCTTCGAGATCGTCATCGCGCTGCTGCTGGGAGGGGCGGGGCTGGCGGCGGTGTCCCGGCGGATCGGCACCCCCTACCCGGCGCTGGTGGCGCTCGCCGGAGCGGTGCTGGCGCTCGTCCCGGGGAGTCCCGAGCTGGTGTTGGATCCGGAGCTGGCGCTCACCCTGTTCGTCGCCCCGGTGCTGCTGGACGCGGCCTTCGACGCCTCCCCCCGGGACCTGCGCGCGAACTGGCGTCCGGTGGCGAGCCTGGCGCTGGGGGCGGTGGCGCTCACGGTCATCGCGGTGGCGGGGGTCATCCATTGGCTGGTGCCAGCCATCCCCTGGGCCGCGGCCATCGCGCTGGGAGCCATCGTCGCGCCCCCGGACGCGGCGGCGGCCACGGCGGTGCTGAAGCAGTTGCAGCCGCCGCACCGGCTGCTCGTCATCCTGGAGGGCGAGAGCCTCTTCAACGACGCGAGCGCCCTGCTCATCTACCGGCTCGCCGTGGGCGCCATGGCCGCGGGTGGCGTCCTGGGCTGGAGCGCGGTGCCCGTGATGCTCGTCGTCACGGTGGGCAGCCTGCTGCTGGGGGTGGTGCTGTCGCGGTTGAGCCTGCGCATCAACAGCCACGTGGAGGACGTGTCCACGGCCGTCATCACGCAGTTCGGCAGCACGTTCGCCGTGTGGATCCTCGCCGAGCGGCTGCACCTGTCCGGCATCCTCACGACGGTCGTCTACGCGATGACCATCTCGCGGTCGGCCTCCACCCTGATTCCCGCGCGGATCCGCATCCCCTCCTACGCGGTGTGGGAGGTGGCGGTGTTCGTGTTGAACGTGCTGGCCTTCGTGCTGGTGGGCTTCCAGCTGAAGTCCATCGTCGCCCGGTTCGACCGCGAGACGTGGCTGGAGTACTCGGCGATCGCCGCGGCCGTCACGGGCGCGGCCATCCTCGCGCGGATCGCCTGGGTGATGGGGGCCGCGGCGGTCAACCGCTGGCGGCAGCCCCCGGCGACGTCCAGCGTCGTCACGCTCTCCGCGCGCGCCGCGGTGCTGGTGGGCTGGTGCGGCATGCGGGGCATCGTGACGCTGGCGGCGGCGCTGGCCCTGCCCACGGGCGGCTCGGGTGGCGCGGCCTTCCCCTACCGCGACCTCATCCTCTTCACGTCCTTCGCGGTGGTGTTGGGAACGCTGGTCGTGCAAGGCCTGACGCTGCGTCCGCTGATGACCCGGCTGAAGCTGGACGACGATGGCGAGGTGGACCACGAGGTGCGGGTCGCGCGCGTGGAGACGCTGCGCGCGGGCCTGGAGGCCACCAGTGAGACCCCCGGCACGGAGCTGGCGGTCCTCGTGCGCAAGCGCTACGAGCTGCAGCTGCGCCGCGCGCGCCAGCGCCTGGAAGAGCGCTCGAGCATGGGGCCCCCGGCGCCAGGGGCCGGCTCGCCATGGGGCCCCCCCACCGCCGACGCGGACATGGTACGGGCCGCCATGTCCGCGGGGCGCAAGCGCCTGGTGGATCTCCGGGCGAACGGCACCATCGGAGACGCGGCGTTCCAGCAGGTGGAGCAGGAGCTGGATTGGTCGGAGCTGGACCTGCAGCAGATCCTCCGGGCGGCCTCGCCCGACGAGGCGTGACGCCCGCGCGTCCCCACGGCTGCGCTCAGGGCGCCGGAGCGACCGTGGTCCCCACGGTCACGACCTGGGTCGCGGTCGCGCGCACGCCCTTGCCGTCCGTCGCGGTGAGGGTGACGGTGTAGCGCCCGGGCATGAGGAAGCGATGGGTCAGGTACCCCACCTCCGCGGTGGTGCCATCGCCGAAGTCCCACTGGAAGCGCTGGATCCAACCTCCGGGCTCCACCGTCTTCGAGCGCGTCGCGTCCAGGTAGACGTCGAAGGGCGCCTGCGAGCCAGTGAAAGGGCCGCCCGTGATGACGGGAAGGGGCCCGGACGCGGGGCTCCCCGGGTCCGTGCGTGAGAGCCGGCGCACCGTGGAGGCGCCCTGCTCCACCACCAGCACGGTGCCATCGGGCAGCCTCGCGATGCCCGTGGGCAGGCTGAAGGTGGCCCGGTCCCCCGCGCCATCCTGCGCGCCATGCGCGCCAGTGCCGGCGAAGGTCCGCACGCGGCCGTCGCTCACGGAGCGGATGCGCTCGTTGCCGGTGTCCGTCACGAGCAGCTGGCCGTCGTCCCAGGCCGCGCCCAGCAGCGGCATGAACAGCGCCGCGCGCCCCAGCCCGTCGGCGAAGCCCCCGGTGGAGTTGCCCGCGGGCGTGGTGGTGGTGAAGGCGCCGTCGAGCGCCACGCGCCGCACGGAGCGGTTCCCGGTGTCGACAATCCACAGCGCGCCCCCACCCACGGCGATGCCCGTGGGCCGCTTGAACCGCGCCAGGCTGCCGACACCGTCGGTGCTGCCAGCCCCCTTCTTCCCGATGACCGTGCTCACCCGCCCGTCCGGGCTCACGCGCGCCAGCCGGTGGTTGAAGGTGTCCACCACGTAGAGGTCCGTCCCCGCGAAGGCGAGCCCGCTGGGCGTGGAGAAGCGCGCGGCGGTCCCCACACCCTCCACGTTGCCGGAGCGCCCCTCGCGCGAACCGGTGAAGGTGCTCACCGTCCAGCGGGCATCCCGCGCGATGCGCACGACGCGGTGATTGCCCGTGTCCGCCACGTAGAGGGTGCCATCGGAGCCAACGGCGATGGCCTGCGGAGAGCGCAGCGCGGCGCTCGCGCCGGGGCCCTCGCCCACGCCAGCGACGCCGGTGCCCGCGACGGTGGACACGGTCCTCGCCGCGTCGTTGGCGATCATCCGCACCACGTGGTTGCCCGTGTCCGCGACGAACACGTTGCCCGCGCCATCCACGGCCAGACCGACGGGACGACGGAAGCGCGCGGACGCGGCCGGACCATTCTGCAGGCCCTCCTGGAATGCACCGCCCGCGAACAGGGTGACGCTCGCGGCCTGCCCGGCGCGGTCCACCGGCCGGGTCTGCCCTGAGCCGAAGGTGTCTCCCGCCTCGGCCGCCAACAGCCCCGCGCGCCGGAAGATGTTGTCGGTGATGCGTTGGACACGCGCGTCGGAGTAGTTCGGATTCGACAGGGCCCGGGCCCACGCGATGCCCCCCCCCGCGAAGACGAAGGCCCCCGAGGGCGCGGTGTAGAAGCCCGCGTTGTGCCAGTTGCCCTCGCCCAGGTTGCTGATGACCGGGGAGCGGGCCAGGGGCGTGAACCCCGGGGGCGCGCGGCCGTTGGTGACGGCGCGGTCCATCTCGTAGCCCACGATGGACGGCAGGGTGTCGCCTTCGCTGAGGCCGGTGCCTTCGAAGGGCCACGCCCCCGCGTTCGCCACCACGAAGGGCTGCTCGACGATCCCCCACGCATCCGACATCACGCCGATGAAGCCGTTCTCCGGCTCGCTGATGGGCGCGTCGCGCCAGCGCACGGTGGTGACGTTGGAGCCCGCGCGGGGGTCCTCCTTCATCGACAAATCCTTGTAACAGACCTGCCTGCGGTGCGGGACGCCGGTGCCAGAGGGCTCCAGCCGGATGAGCCAGAAGCTCGTGTCGCCCGCGAAGGCTGCCAGGTTCACCCCGGAAGCCAGCGCCGCCTCCACCGCCGCGCGCGCGGGCCGGGACCAGTACTCGTCGTGCCCCACCGCGATGAACAGCTTCTGCCCCAGGGCGAGCGAGGGATCGCGGTCCAGGTCCACGTTCGTCACATAGGACAAGTCGTAGCCCTTGGACTCGGCCCACAGGACGAACGAGTGGACGTAATAGAAGTACTCGCCCGCGCCGCTGCCGTCGGCGAAGGGCCGGTCGAAGGACACGATCTTCGCGTGGCCGCCCGTCAGGCCCAGCGAGTCCGTGTACAGGCTCTCACCGCCCCAGGTGTTGTACGCCTGGAAGGTGGTGAAGGGGACCTGCACCAGGGCGCTGCCCTTGCGCTCATCCGCGCGCACCACGAAGAGCACGTAGGACTGGAGCCCATCCTCGCGGATGAGCTTGAGCAGATAGACCCCGCTCGGCCAGGACGCCTGGGTCTGCACGGTGAAGGACGTGGGCCAGCGGCACTCCACCAGACCGGTGGTGCGGTCCGGCACCGGATCCGGCTGGGGGCCGACGGCCACGGGAGCGCCGGTGGCCATCTTCCGGGAGCCGAGCCCGCCGTAGTAGCCCATCCGGTAGAGCTCCCAACGCACGGTGTGGCCGCCGTCGGTTCGCGCATGGATGTCGATGGAGTCCCCGTGCTGGACGCTGGTCGCGCCCGCGTAGCCCTCGAGCTGGGACGAGACCGCGGCCCGGGTGAGCCGCCAGTCCGAGCTCCCAGGCTCGGCGTTCTCCCGGGCCATGATGCCGGGCTTCGTGGCCGAGGACAGCAGGACCGCGACAAAGACAGACATCCACATGGGCATCCCCCCGGAGGCCGCGCCTGAACCACTGCCTCCCTGCTACCCGCCCCAACGCCCGTCGGGACCAATGCATGGGAGCCACGCGACGAGGCCGGGGCGTGTCCGACGGCGTGGGGGCGCGCGGCGTCCGGCATGCGGCACTGTCCGTGCTGGAGCATCCGGAACCCAACCGGGTCGTGTCAGTGAAGGGCTATGCCCCCTTCTCCTCCTCTTCCATCGCCGCGAGGAATCCCGTCGTGAAGTCCGGATGGCGAGGCGTCCACCCCAGGGCCTCCAGCTTCGCGGCGCGAATGGCCCGGTCTCCCCGCAGGGATTCATGGAGGGAGTCGAGGGGCACGCGGGGCGGCAGGGGGAGCCCCAGCCGCTGACAGAGCCAGGACGCGGTCTCCTCCTGGGTCGCGGGCCGACGGTCGGCCACGCAGTACACCTCGCCGGGAGCACCACGCTCCAGCACCACGCGCACGGCGTGCACCAGGTCATCCACGTGCACGCGAGACAGCCGTCCCCCTCCGGATTCGGGGATGCGCAGCGTACCGGCCTTGAGGCGACCGGAGGTCCCGCGCCCCGGCCCGTAGATGCCCGCGATGCGCATCACGCTCGCGCCCAGCGAGAGGAAGCGCGCCTCCGCATCCAGCCGCGCGCGGGAGGAAGCAGATGTCGTGTCGACCGGCGTGGACTCATCCACGGATCCACGCGCGGCGCCATAGACGCCGGTGGAGGACAGGTAGACGAGCCGCGAGGGACGGACCCGCGACAGCGCTTCGGTGAAGCGGGCGTCCAGGCCGGCCTCGGGAGGAACGGAGTCGACGACGTGCGCGCCCGGAGCGCGAGCCAGCGCGTCGTCGAGCGACACCACCCGTGCACCCGAGCCTTCCAGGATCGCTCGGCGGGAGGCATCGCGAGTGGTGGCGAGCACTTCGCGGCCGGACCGGGCCTCTTCCACGGCGAACCGGGTGAGCGTGTAGCCACAGCCAAGCAGCACGAGCGGTGCGGTCATGGCCACCGCGATACCGGGCAACGCCCACCTCGCGCAAGGGCATGCCGCCCTCTGGAGAACGAGCCGTCCTCCTTCCGGAGCAGGACGGCCGACGGCCAGAGCATGGCGTCCTCACGGCCCTGGCCGCGAGTCTAGAAGGGGCGCCTCCGCGGACACGAGGCCTCCCTTCAAATGCGCGGGCCAGCAAGCAATGCGGCCAGTGGCCCGAACGTTTCCGCCACGGATGCCAGCCCGCGCATCCGCGCGACCTCCCTGGACGGACGCGTGCCCACAGGCGCCCTGCACGGACGCAGGCCCGTGTACCCAGAACTCCGCGCGACCACGCATGCAAGCTCGCGCGTCCACGAGACGTCCCTGCGCGGACGCAGGCCCGCGGGCTTCCCGCACGGACGCAGGCCCACGGGCTCCGAACTCCGCGCTACCACGGTTGCACGCCCGCGCGTCCGCGCGACCTCCCTGCGCGGACGCGGGCCCGCGGGCTCAGAACTCCGCGCTCGCACGCGGGTCGATGATGCCGCACTCCTTGATCTTGTAGAGCAGCGCCTTGTAGCTGATGCGCAGCTTCCCGGCGGCGCGGCGCTTGTTCCACGCGGTGCGCTGAAGCATCGCGAGGATGGCCTCGCGCTCGGCGAGCATCGCGGCGCGCTTGCCGATGTCCTTGAGCGACAGCTCCCCTGCCGGAGGCGGCGGGGGCGGAGGCTGCGGCGCGTCGAACGGGTTCGCGTAGCGCTGCGGCGCGACGGCGTTGAACGGCGAGGAGTCCGTCCCCAGCGACACCGGGGGCGGCGTCAGGGAGCTACCGCGCGCGGGCATCTCCAGCACCTGCACGCCCGGGTTCGTGGGCGGCGAGTGCGACGGCGGGGCCGCGAAGACGCGGGCCGCCTCGTCCATGTGGCGCGACGGCGGCGTGCTGAAGTCGTCACCTCCGCCGAAGGACGTGGGCAGCGACGGGGCGCTCGCCGGCGCACGACCACCGGCGTGGATCTCATCCAGCACCAGCGTCGGGTCCTTCAGCACGCACAGCCGGCGCACCATGTTCTCCAGCTCGCGAACGTTGCCCGGCCAGTCGTAGTCGCCGAACGCGTGCAGCACCTCCGACGGCAGCTCGGAGACGTTCGTCATGAAGCCCCGGCCATACTTCTTCAGGAAGTGGTCCGTCAGCGGCACCACGTCCTCACGGCGCTCACGCAGCGGCGGAAGGCGGATGGCCACCACGTTGAGGCGGTAGTAGAGATCCTCGCGGAAGTTGCCGAGCGCGATCTCCTTCTCCAGGTCGCGGTTCGTCGCCACCACCACGCGGCTGTCCACGCGGACGCTCTTCTTGCCGCCGACGCGGAAGAACTCCTCGTCCTGCAACACCTGGAGCAGCTTCGCCTGGAGCCGGATGGCCATCTCGCCAATCTCATCCAGGAAGATGGTGCCCTGATCCGCCAGCTCGAACTTGCCCGGCTTCTCCGCCGTGGCGCCCGTGAACGCGCCGCGCTCATGGCCGAACAGCTCGCTCTCCAGCAGCTCGCCCGGCAGCGCCGCGCAGTTCACCTTGATGAAGGGCCGGCCGTGGCGCTGGCTGCGCGCGTGGATTTCCCGGGCGATGACCTCCTTGCCCGTGCCGGACTCGCCCAAGAGCAGCACCGGCACGTCCGTGTCCGCGATGCGCTCCACCAGCGCGCGGGCGCGGCGCATGGCCGGAGAGTTGGAGATGAGCACGCGGGCCTCGGCGGCGGCCTCCGAGGGAGACAGCACCACGCGAGGCACCGGCGCGCTCGCCTGCCGCTCCGGCACCCGAGTCCCCAGCGCCCGCGCGAGCACGTCCTGCAGCTCATCGTTGCCAAAGGGCTTCGCCAGATAGTCGGACGCGCCCATCTTCAGCGCGCGCACCGCGTCATCCGCGCCCGACAACGCACTCAACACGATGACCGGGGCCGTTCCCCCCGTGCTCCGGTAGCGGCGCAGCACCTCCAGGCCGCTCATCTCCGGCATCACCACGTCCAGCAGCACCGCGTCGAACGAGCCGCCGGACAGCATCTCCAGCGCCTGCGAACCACTCGAGGCACAGCGCACCTGATACCCAGAGCTGCCCAGCAGCTCGGACAGGAACGTGCGCACCGACTCCTCGTCATCCACCACCAGCACCGCGATCCGATCCATCCCCACGCCTCCGCTCGCCCTGTGCATCAAACCCTCGTGAACTTCCTCAAACCGACAACAGCCGGGCCGGACCGGCGGCCCGCCGAATCTCGCGTGTTCGTCTCAAGGTCTGCAGCGCGGCGCCCAACAGCTGGTTGGGTCCCCCCACCGTGTCCGGGAAGCTCACCGCGCCCAGCTCCAGCGACGTGCGCACCACGCGACCTTCCATCTGGAACCGGGCGGCCTCGAACCGGGCCTCCACCCGCGCCAACACCTCCGGCACCGCCTCCTCGGGCGTGCCCGGAAGCAGCATCGCGAACTCGCTGTCTCCCACGCGCGCCACCGCGTCGGCTTCACGCACCGTCTGCCCCAGCACCACCGCGCTGTAGACCAGCAGCCGGTCGGCCATGCTCCTGCCGTGCTCCTTGCGCAGCGCGCTCCACCCGCTCACTTCCGCCGCCACCACGGAGAATGTGCCCCCGTAGCGCTCCGTGCGACGGGCCTCCAGTCCAATGAGGGCCAGCAGGAAGGGACGGTTGTAGAGCCCCGTGACCGGATCATGCAGCGCCAGCGCCGTGCCTGCCTCCTCACCCGCCGCCGCGCGCTCCACCGACTGCTTGAGGCGCATCTGCGCGTGCAGCTTCGTGGACAGCTCCGCGCCATCCACCGACCGCGGCACCACGTCCACGCACTGCCCCTTGTCCACGCAGAAGCGCCACGCATCCCGGTCGTGCGAATCCACCAGGTACATCATGGGAACCGTGCCCCGGCTCACCTGCCGCAGGCGCCGCGCCGTCTGCAACGCCGCGTAGTCCGGCGGCTGAGCGGCCAGCAACACCGCGTCCGGGCGGATCACCTCGAAGAGGGGCACCGCCGCGTCGAAGCGCGTCAGGGGAACGACTCGGAAGCCCTCTCCTCCCAACGACGCCCGGGTGCGCTCCAGATCCTCTGCTCGAGGCTCCACCACCAACACCGTGGGAGGCTGCCCCGACTTTCCGGCCCGCTTGCGCCTCACGCCCACCACCGTCCCCTCCCCTCCAGCATTTTCTGCCCCACCACCCCTCCCGACCGCCCAGATTTACAGCCCCGTCCCTCTCAAGCCCTACCTATCCCCTCGGATTTCTTAGGAAAGGGCACTCGGCTACCCATCCTGGCCCACGGTTTTAGCAATGGGTATGCCATTCATCACCTCACGGAGACGCGCCTCCAGCCCTTCGGCGTCCACGCGGTGCTTGAAGGCAGGCACGCCGTCGATGAGGACCACGGGGATGTCGTAGCGCCACGTCTCGAACAGCTCGGGGCTCTGGAGGATGTCGGTGACGTGGATTTCGAACGGCAGGCGGGCCTGGACCTGCTCCACCACGATGAGCGCTTTCTCACAGAGGGAGCACCGGGGTTTCGAGTAGATATCGACTCTCATTGCGTTGCAGGATGGGCGCTCGATGCGCGGCGTGTGTGGTGATTTTTCGACGATGCCCCTCAAGGACCTGGTCGTCCACCTCGGGAATCGCCGGGCCACCGGCACCCTGAACGTGGAGCGGGGAGACGTGCGCAAGCAGCTCTTGCTGCGCGACGGCCACGTCATCACCGCCAGCTCCAACCAGCCGCGCGAATACTTCGGTCAGTTCCTGATCAACCAGGGGCACCTGACGGAGGACCAGCTGGAGCGCGCGTTCGCCACCCAGGCGGAGACGCACATCCTGCTGGGGAAGATCCTGATCATGACGGGCACGGTGTCGGAAGCCACCGTGCGCACCACGCTCTCCCACAAGTTCCGGGAGATGCTGCTGGATGCGTTCACCTGGGAGGAAGGCGGCTTCGACTTCCGCGCCACGGACGTCGCGCCGGAGCTGGAGGGCCTGGACGTCAGCGTGGACCTGCTGGACGTGCACCGCGAGGGCGAGTTCCGCGAGACGGCGTGGCAGGCCATCCGCGCGGTGTTCCCCTCCGGCTCCGTCCGGCTGGAGGTGGACGAGCGCAAGCTGACGGACCGCAAGGCGGGCAGCATGGACGAGCGCATCGTCCAGTTCGCGCGAGACGGCCTGAGCATCGACGGCATCGCGCTGGCCCTGCACGCCACCGACTTCTTCCTCTACCAGCGGCTCTACGCGCTCTACCGGCAGGACGCGCTGAAGGTGTCGGACGAGGCGCCCCTGCCCGCCCCGGATCCGGGCGCGCCCACCGTCGTGGTGGTGGAGGACGATGACGACGACCTGCCCTCGGGCGGCGTCATCGGCTCCGAGTCCTCCTCCGACGAGGTGCTCCAGGCCGCCCGGCTCTTCCTGGACGCGGGCAACCTGCGCGACGGCGAGGCCCTGGCCCGGCGGGCCCATGAAATCTCCCCGTCCGAGCACACGGCGAAGCTGCTGCGGGACGCGGAGACGCGGCTGCTGGTGGAGCTGCGCAAGGCGTTGATGGAGCCGTCGCGGGTGCCCGCGCTGCGCGTGTCGCCCGCGCACCTGAAGACGCTGCCCCTGACCTCCCCGGAGCGCTACCTGCTGTCGCGCATCGACGGGCGGCGGGACGTGGCGGCCATCGTGCACGTGTCGCCGCTCCAGGAGCTGGAGGCCCTGAAGTTCTTCCAGGGCTTCGTGGACACGGAGCTGGTGAAGCTCACCCCGCGTCCGCTGTCCTGAGACAGGCGGCCGCTCAGTGCTTGCCGGCGGCGCCGGCCGGGGCCGTCACCTCGACGGGCGCGGGGACGCGCTCCAGGGCCAGCCGCAGGGCCTCGCGGCCCAGGTAGGAGCCGCGGATGCGCCACTTGGGGTCGTTGACGATGAGGGCGGCCACGGCCACGCGCGGGTGGTCCTTGGGCGCGAAGCCGACGAACCACGAATAGTCCCGGAAGGGCTCGCGGTCCGCGAGCGTGCCCGTCTTGCCCACGGCGTTCGGGACCTGGAAGCCGCGCTCACGGAAGATGTGGCGCGCGGTGCCGTGGGTGACGGTCTCCTCCAGCATCTTCGTGAGCGCGTGCGCGGTGGTGGGCGTGAGCACGGGCTCCGGCTCCGGCAGGGGCATGAAGGGCTCGGGCTCCACCAGCACGGGGTCCACCCAGCGGCCCTCGTTGGCGGCCACCGCGGCCAGCAGCGCGCCGTGCAGCGGGGACAGGTACACGTCCCCGAAGCCCGCGCCGGTGTTGGCCAGCGCGAAGCCGTCCTCAGGGATGTACGCGAGCGACACGTCCAGGGGCTGGGCGAAGGGAATCTCGCGGTTGAAGCGCAGGCGCGCGGCCATGCGCTTGAGGGCCTCCGCGCTCAGGTGCTTGCTGGTCATCTTCGCGAAGATGACGTTGGCGCTCTTGCCCATGGCCATCGCCAGCGAATAGCAGGCGCCGTCGCGTTCGGTGTCCTCCAGCTGCCGCTCCGACAGGCGGCGCTTGCCGCCGTGGAAGCACGCCTCCGTGTCGGGTGAGACGCCGGCCTCCAGCAGCGCGCTGCCGGTGACGATCTTGAAGATGCTCGCGGCGGGGTACACCGCGCGAATGGGCAGCCCGCGCAGCTCCGGCTTCGCCTGCGAGTGCTCCGCCATCGCGAGGACGCGGCCCGTGGAGGGCTCCAGCACCACCGCGGCGCCGTAGGGCACCTGGTAGTTCTCCATGATCTTCGTGAGGGACGCCTGGAGGCCGGGGTCGATGGTGAGCACCTGATCCGGAGCGTCCTTGCCGCCCTTCACCACCAGCTTGCTGTTCACCAGCTTCGCGCGGGCCACCAGGTCCTGCGCGCGAGGCAGCCCCTGCAACTTGCCGAACGGGGGCGCCTTCTCCCGCGAGGGCACCGGCAGCGGAGGCACCATCCCGGGCTCCAGCGCCGCCCCGTCCTTCGCGGCCAGCACCTCCGCCAGCGCGCGAGCATCCACCGGGCGCGTGTCCGGCCCCGAAGCCGGCTCGCTGGGGCTCTCCCCGGCTCCCGACGGGCTCGCGGACGCGGTCTTGGGGGCGGACGGCTCCACCTCCCGCGCGCCGGGGGCCTGGGGGCCGGAGGCGGCCGAGGCTCCCGGGACGGGCGTGGCGGTCCCTGCCGCGGCGCTCGCGCCTGGCGTCCCGGAGTCTGGCGACGCGGCGGCCTGGGCGGCCTCCACCTTCTCCACCAGCGCCCGGGCCCCCACCGGGCCGGCATCCGTCCCCAGCGCGTGCACCGCCGCGGCAAGCGTCTGGGCATCCGACGGAGCGGCGGCGGACGGCGCGAGGCCGGCATCCGGCCCTGGCGCGGAGGCGCCCAGGAGCAGCGTGAGGGGGAACAGCGGCAGGGCAGCGAGGAGGCGGCGAATCATCATGCTTCAGGGCTCTCCTTGGGGGGCAGGGAGCAGGCCGCGGGATCCTAGTCGCTGAGAGCGCGCTGTCCACGGCTTGCCCCCTCGGCCGCCTTCTTCGTCCAGGAGAAACCTGGGAAGAGGCCGGGAGGTCCAGTAGGGTCCTGTGCACCTTGGACGGACTCAAAGAGATGGTGGTGATCTGGGCAGCGGAGCTGCGCCGGGCCGTGCGAAGCGGCCGGGCCGTGGTGCTGCTCGGGCTCTACAGCATGTTCACCGCGCTGGTGCTGCTCGTGGTGGGGTACATCACCCGCGAGGTGCAGGGGCAGGTGAACGACAAGCTGGCCGGCGCCGACGCGGATGCGCTGCACCTCGGGGTGCTGGGGTTCCTCACCAGCAACGACACCGCGATGATGGAGGCGCTGGCGCAGGTGCCCATCGTGGTGCTCATCGTCTTCAAGATCACCCTCTTCTTCCTGCCGGCCTACATCGCGCTGATGGGCTTCGACCAGGTGAGTGGCGAGGTCGGCCCGCGCTCCATCCGCTACCTCACCGTGCGCGCGCGCCGCGCGTCGGTGCTCTTGGGCAAGTTCCTCTCCCAGGCCACGCTGCTGTTGGGGCTGGTGCTGGTCATCGACCTGGCCATCTTCATCTACGCGCGCATCCTCAACCCCGACTTCGCCTTCGGGGTGCTTGCGCTCAACCTGCTGAAGTTCTGGGGCGCCACGCTGGTCTTCTCGCTGGCGTACGTGGCCCTCACCACCCTGTGCTCCAGCCTCTTCCGCAGCCCGGCGGTGAGCCTGGTCTTCAACTTCATCCTGCTCTTCGTCTTCTGGCTGATGGACTCCGTGGGGCGCTCGGTGAGCGATGAGAGCGTGCTGCGCTACCTGCGCTACCTGTCTCCGTCCTATTACTCGGGCAACCTCCTGCACCCGCGGCTCGCGGAGTTCGCCCTCAGCGGCGCGGCCTACTCCGCCTTCGCGGCCATCTTCCTGATCGGCGCCTACGGCGTCCTGCGCACGAGGGACCTGTGAGCGACCTGGCCATCGAGCTGTCCAACGTCTCCAAGCGCTTCGGCCCCAAGGTCGCCGTCAACGCGGTGAACCTCCAGGTGCGGCAGGGCGACGTCTTCGGCCTCATCGGGCCCAACGGCGCCGGCAAGACGACCACCTTCTCCATGATGTGCGGCTACCTCTACCCGTCCGAGGGTTCGCTGCGGATCATGGGCGTGTCGCCCACCACGCCCGGCGCCCTCAAGGGCCGCGTGGGCGCGCTGCCCCAGGACGCGGTGCTGCCCCCCGGCTGGGAGGTCGGCGCGCTGCTCACGTACTGGGCCCGCCTGTCCGCCCTGCCCCAACCCGAGACCGAAGCGCGCGAGGCGCTGGAGAAGGTGGGCCTGATGGAGGCCTGGAAGGTCCAGACGCAGGCGCTCAGCCACGGCATGGCCAAGCGCGCCGCCATGGCCCAGGCCCTCATGGGCCGCCCGCCCCTGGTCCTCCTGGATGAGCCCACCGCCGGCCTGGATCCGCGCATCGCCGCGCAGGTGCGGCAGATCATCAAGGACATGAAGGGCACGCAGACGGTGGTCGTCTCCAGCCACAACCTCCAGGAGCTGGAGGAGCTGTGCGACGCAGCGGCCATCCTCGACAAGGGGTCGCTCGCGCAGGCCGGCACCATGTCCGAGCTCACCGGCCAGGGCGCGGAGTTCCGCGTCCAGATCGCCCGGGGTGACATCATCATCCCGGAGATCACCTCCCTGCCCGGCGTCACCGACGCGCGCATGGAGGGCACGGAAGTGCTGCGCGTGCGCTTCGACGGGCAGGCCCACAAGGCCGAGGAGGTCATCAGCCGCACCGTCGGCCACCTCCTCCAGCACGACGTGCTGATCCTCGGCGTCAGCCGGGGCCGCCGCCTGGAGGACCGCGTCCTGCAGCTGCTGTAGTCACATGCCCCACGAGCGCTCACCCCGCCTTTCGCACCCAGCCCACATAGTGGGTGCCCCGACGCTCCATCCGCACGAGCTCGTTCCCGGTGGCCTCGCACCACGCGGGCAGGTCCGCCTCCAGGCCGCGGTCGGTGGACACCAGCTCCACCAGGGTCCCGGGCGTCAGACGACGCATGGCCTTGGCGATCTCCAGGATGGGCACCGGGCAGAGGGCCCCGGACGTATCCACGCGCACACCGGCTTCCATGGCCGGGCATCCTCTCACGGCGACGCGCCCGCGGCAGGTGCCCCAGCGCGCATGAGAGGGAATTTTGGTCCTCCCAACGTCGTTGTCCGCCCCTTCGAGGCCTCCAGATATGTGGCGAACGCAGGCGGTCATCGCGGCTTGCGCGTCTGGAATTCCCTCTGTTAAGTACCCCGCCCCTTTCCCTACCCAGACACCCGCTTGGGGCCCGGAGTCGGACCTATGGCGCAGGAGCATTCCCAACCCATGAAGCCCAATGTCATCGTGGCCCTGTTGGTGGGCTTGGTGCTCGGGTTCGTTGGCGGCCGTGCCGCCAGCGGCTCGAAAGCCACCCCTGGTAACACCCCCACCGTCGCGCAGGGGGCCAACAAGCCCGCGGCGCGCCAGGTGGACCCCACCGTCTTCAAGGTGCCCATCGACGGCGCTCCCTCCAAGGGCAGCGTCAACGCGCTCGTCACCGTGGTGGAGTTCTCCGACTACGAGTGCCCGTTCTGCAGCCGCGCGCACAACACCGTCGTGCAGCTCCAGAAGGACTACGGCAGCAAGCTGCGCGTGGTGATGCGCCAGAACCCGCTGTCCTTCCACCCGCACGCCAAGCCCGCGGCCCTCGCGGCGCTCGCGGCCGGTGAGCAGGGCAAGTACTGGGAGATGCACGACGTCCTCTTCGCCAACCAGAAGAAGCTGGATGGGGAGAGCCTGGAGGGCTACGCCAAGCAGATCGGCCTGGATGTGGCCAAGTGGAAGGAGGACATGACCGCGCAGCGTCTGTCCGACACCATCAACCAGGAGCAGGCCCTGGCCCAGCAGCTGGGCGCCAACGGCACGCCGGCCTTCTTCATCAACGGCCGCTTCCTCTCCGGCGCGCAGCCCATCGAGAACTTCAAGGCCCTCATCGACGAGGAGCTCGCCAAGGCCGAGGGCCTGGTGAAGACCGGCGTCGCCCCGTCGCAGGTGTACGCGCGCACCGTCGAGAAGGGCCTCGAGCGCGCCCCCACCCGCGCCGCCCAGGCCCCGGAGCCGGCCGCCGCCGCGAAGAAGGTCGAGATCCCCGCGGACTCGCCCGTCTTCGGCCCGGCCACCGCCAAGGTGACCATCGTCGAGTGGTCCGACTTCGAGTGCCCGTTCTGCAGCCGCGCGGTGCCGACCCTCACCAAGATCAAGGACACCTACGGCAAGGACGTGCGCGTGGTGTTCCGCCACCAGCCGCTGCCCATGCACGCGAACGCGAAGATCGCGGCGCAGGCCTCCATGGCCGCCCACGAGCAGGGCAAGTTCTGGGAGATGCACGACAAGCTCTTCGCCAACCAGCGCGCGCTGGACCGCGCCAGCCTGGAGAAGTACGCGCAGGAGCTGAAGCTGGACATGGCGAAGTTCAAGGCCGCCCTGGACAGCGACAAGTTCGCCGCCAAGCTGGACGCGGACTCCGCGGCGGGCATGGCCGTGGGCGCCAACGGCACGCCGGCCTTCTTCATCAACGGCCGCTTCCTCTCCGGCGCGCAGCCCTTCGAGGCCTTCAAGCCCCTCATCGACGAGGAGATCGCCAAGGCCGACAAGGCGCTCGCCGCCGGCACCAAGGCGGAGGACCTCTACGCCAAGCTGAACCAGGACAACGTGAACGCCGCTCCGGCCGCCCCCGCGGCGCCCGCCGAGCCGGCCGTGCAGAAGGTGGAGCTGGGCAGCGCGCCGGTGCGCGGCGCGAAGAACGCGCCCGTCACCATCGTCGCCTGGTCCGACTTCGAGTGCCCCTTCTGCGGCCGCGCCGTGCCGACCATCGAGCAGGTGGAGAAGGAGTACAAGGGCAAGGTCAAGTTCGCCTTCAAGCACCAGCCGCTGCCCTTCCACCAGCACGCGAAGATCGCGGCGCAGGCCTCCATGGCCGCGAACGAGCAGGGCAAGTTCTGGGAGATGCACGACAAGCTGTTCGCCAACCAGCGCGCGCTGGACCGCGCCAGCCTGGAGAAGTACGCGCAGGAGCTGAAGCTGGACATGGCGAAGTTCAAGGCCGCCCTGGACAGCGACAAGTTCGACAAGCAGATCGAGGCGGACATGGCGGACGGCGCCGCCAAGGGCGCCAACGGCACGCCCACCTTCTTCATCAACGGCCGCACGCTCGTGGGTGCGCAGCCCTTCGACGCCTTCAAGAAGGTCATCGACGAGGAGCTGAAGAAGGCCGGCGGAGCCGTGGCGGCCGAGGCGAAGTAGCCCTCCCGCGCAGCCTCCCCTGCTGAAGCACCGAAGGCCGTCGGCTCCCGAAGCGGGAACCGGCGGCCTTCGTGTTTCCAGCGTGCTTCCGGTGTCGCTCAGGAGACGGCGATGGCGTCGATCTCCACCTTGGAGCCGCGCGGCAGCGCGGACACCTGCACGGTGGCGCGGGCCGGGGGGGCCCCGGTGAAGGCGCGGCCGTAGACTTCGTTCACCTTCGCGAAGTCGCCCAGGTCGGTGAGGAAGATGGTGCAGCGAACGACGTGGGAGAAGTCCAGGCCGCTGGCCGCGAGCACGGCCTTCAGGTTCTCCATCACGCGCTCGGCCTGCGCGACGACGTCGCCGGGGACGATCTCCATCGTCTTCGGGTCCAGGGGAATCTGGCCGGACAGGAAGGTCAGCTTCCCGGCGTCCACCTGCACCGCCTGGGAGTAGGGGCCAATCGCCTTGGGGGCGTCGTCGGAGTGGATTGCCTTGCGCGCCATGCAGCACACCTCGCGTTGAGGCGGCCCCCCACGAGAACGGGGGACCGCGGGTCCGCCGCGCGCTGTAGCACAGGCCGGGCCTAGATTCGCTCGACGGAGTAGACGCCCGTCAACCGCTCGATGGAGCGCATCAGGTCCGTCAGCTGCTTGAGGTCGGAGATGGTGACCTCGAAGGTGTTCACCGCCCGGTCGTCGCCGGTGGCCCGGCAGTTGGCCTGGGAGATGTTGACGCTCTTCTTGGAGAACGTGTTGGTGATGTCCGCCAGCAGGCCCGGCCGGTCCGCCGTCAGGACGCGCAGCGTCACGGGCCGCTTGAAGTCGCCCTTCACGTCCCAGGACACGTCCACGCGCCGCTCGGGGTCCGTGGCCAGGGCCTTCTCACACCCCACCGTGTGCACCGTCACCCCCCGCCCCCGGGTGATGAACCCCGCGATGGGGTCCCCGGGAACGGGGTTGCAACAGCGCCCGAAGCGCACCAGCACGTCGTCCACGCCGCCAATCTGGACGCCGCTGCGGTTGTTGCGCCCCACCAGCCGCTTGGCCAGGTCCGTCATGCGCGACAGGCCCGGCAGCATGGAGCCGTTCGCCGCCGTGCCGTTGCCGTCCACGGGGCGCGGAGGGGGCTCCGCCTGCGCCAGCTTGTCCTGCGGCACGATGCGCAGCACCAGCTGCTGCGGCGTCACCTTGCCATAGCCGATGGCGACCAGCAGGTCGTCCTCGACGCGGAAGCCCAGCTCCTCGGCGACCTTCTTGAGCTCGCCGTTCTTCATCTGCTTGTTGAAGTTGAGCTGGAAGCGCTTGAACTCGCGCTCCACCAGCTCGCGGCCCAGCTGCAGGCTCTTGTCGCGCTGCTGCTGCTTGATGAAGCCGCGGATGCGCTGCTGCGCGCGGCTCGTCTTGACGAAGGTGAGCCAGTCCTTGGACGGGTGCGCCTGCGGGCTGGTGAGGACCTCCACCGTGTCGCCGTTCTTCAGCTTGTAGCGCAGGGGGACGATCTTCCCGTTCACCTTCGCGCCCACGCACCGGCCGCCCACGTCCGAGTGGATGGCGTACGCGAAGTCCACCGGCGTCGCGCCGCGCGGCAGGCTGCGCACGTCGCCCTTGGGCGTGAAGACGAAGACCTCGTCGGTGAAGAGGTCCACCTTCACCGTCTCCAGGAACTCCTTGGGGTCCTTGAGGTCCTGCTGCCACTCCATCAGCTGGCGCAGCCAGGCGAACTTCTCGTCGTCCTTGGAGATGGGCGCGCGGCCTTCCTTGTAGGCCCAGTGCGCCGCGATGCCCTCTTCGGCGATCTTGTGCATCTCCGCGGTGCGGATCTGCACCTCCACGCGCTCGCTCAACGGACCAATCACCGTGGTGTGCAGGGACTGGTACATGTTGGGCTTGGGGATGGCGATGAAGTCCTTGAAGCGCCCCGGCACCGGCTTCCACATCTGGTGCACCATGCCCAGCGCCTCGTAGCAGGCGGGGACCGCGGGCGCGATGATGCGGAAGGCGATGATGTCGTGGATCTGATCGAAGTCGATGCCCTGCGACTTGATCTTCTTCCAGATGCTGTAGACGTGCTTGAAGCGGCCGGAGACGTCGCCCTTGAGCCCGCGCTCCTGGAGCTTGGCGCGCATCAGGTCGCACGTGTCCTCGATGTACGCCTCGCGCTCCTTCTTGCGCTTGTTGAGCTGCTCCTCCAGCGCGAAGAACTCCTGCGGCTTCACGTAGCGGAAGGACAGGTCCTCCAGCTCCGTCTTGATCCAGGAGATGCCCAGGCGGTTGGCCAGGGGCGCGTAGATGTCCAGCGTCTCCTGTCCGATGCGGGCCTGCTTCTCCTCGGACATGTGATCCAACGTCCGCATGTTGTGCGTGCGGTCCGCCAGCTTCACGAGGATGACGCGGATGTCCTGCGCCATCGCGATGATCATCTTGCGGAAGTTCTCCGCCTGCTTCTCCTCCTGGGAGAGCGTCGCGGACGCGGAGAACTTGGACAGCTTCGTCACGCCGTCCACCAGCTGGGCGACCTCCGGGCCGAACAGCTCCGTGAGCTCCTCCGCGGTGGCGAGCGTGTCCTCGATGGTGTCGTGGAGCAGGCCGGTGACGATGGACGCCTCGTCCAGCTTCAGCTCCGCCAAGATGCCCGCCACCTCCAGCGGGTGGACGAGGTAGGGCTCTCCCGACTTGCGGAGTTGTCCCTGATGGACCTTGGCCGAGTAGACGTACGCCTTCTTGATGATGTCCAGGTCGGGGTCCGGGTGGTACGACGCAACCCGCTGCAGGATGTCGTTCAGGCGAATCATCGAGGCGGTGACAATCGTAACTGCCTCAAACAGCAGGGGCAACGTCGCCCTGGAACATCGCGTCTCCCCGGCGGGTCCTGGACCCTGGAATCCCCGGGGATTGGCTCAAGGCATTCGTTGACCCGGCGTTTCACGCCCTCGTAGATTGGCCCTCCGACCATGTCTCAGCTTCTGCTGTCCGCGCTCCCGGTGGTCTGCCCGAACTGTGACGGTTACAACCCGCCACGCTCGGCCACCTGCGCACTGTGCGGCCAGGCGCTGGGAGAGGCCGCCCCGGCCCCCCGCGTGGTGGCCGCGCCTCCCGCCCGGCCGGCGACCCCGCCGCCCGGCCCGGGTCGCCCCGCCGCGGTGTCCAGTTTCACGCGTCCGGGTGAGGTCCTGGCGCCGCCTACGCCGCCCCCGCCGCCCAGCGCGGTGCCCCCCGGGCTCAAGCCCTCGGCGCGCACCCCGCCGCCCACCGCCGCCGCCGGGCTGATGGTGGAGGCCCGCCGTGCGGCGGCCCCCGCATCCGGTACCCCGCCCCCCCCGCCGCGAGCGGGGTATGGGCCGGCCCTGCCGCCCGCGAACACCCGCCCGCCCCCGCCCGTGCCCGACAGCGCCCTCCCCGCCCGGGGCGGCACGGGTGGAATGGCGCCGGTAGGTGCTGGCACCACAGCCCCGGCGAACACGGGGGCCACGGCCCCGGTGGGGACTGGCTCGCCGCCCGCGACCACGGGGGCCACGGCGCCCGCGGCGCGTCCACCGCCGGTGGCTTCTCGCTTCGGACTGGCGGTGATCGCCGGGACGACGCGCGGCCAGCGCTACAAGCTCCCGGTGACGGGGTGCGTGGTGGGCCGCCAGCGCGGCGCCATCCTCTTCCCCGACGACGTCTTCGTGTCGCCGCTGCACGCCACCTTCCTGGTGAAGGACGGCGCCCTCTTCGTTCGCGACGAGTCGAGCGCGTCGGGCGTCTACGTCACCTTCGCCGGCACGGAGGCCCTGGCGCCCCGGGCGCTCTTCAGCGCGGGCCAGCGGCTGTTCCGCTTCACCGGCCGCGTGGAGGCCCCTCCGCCGGTGGTCGGCCGCCCCAACCCATACGGCTCACCGGTGCCGCTGGGGCAGGCGCTCTACGGCGTGGAGGAAGTGCACATGGGTGGCAGGGCGGGCCGCGCGGTGGTGACGGCGGCGGCGCTGCTCACCATCGGACAGGCGCACTGCGACCTCGCCTATCCGCACGATGAAGGGCTCGCCGGCCGGCACTGCGAGCTGAGCCCCACGGCGACGGGCGCCATGCTCCGCGACCTCTCCGGCGGACTGGGCACCTTCGTGCGAATCCCCCCGGCCACGGAGCGGCCCCTGCGTCCGGGCGACCGGGTCCGCCTGGGCCAGCACGTGATGCAGGTGGAAACGCTCGGCTGACGGAGGCTCCTCCGGGCCGACCCGCCGGGCCCCGCGGGGGCATGCCTCACGTGCGCCGCGGGTGGCCGTCTCACCCAAAGGTCCGAGGGTCTGGGGCACGAACACGCCCGACCGCCCGCGGTCCGGGCCCACGCGCTTCAAGCCGCGGGGCCCCACGATTCAGGGGGACGAGGGACGCGCCACGGGGCTGCCCAGCCGCAGCTCGATGTACGCACGCGCCCGCGAATCCGGCATGTCGGTCAGGTGGCGCACCCACCAGCCGCGCGCCTCATCCGTGTTCTCGCGCTGCCAGTACAGCTCGCCCAGCTTGAGCGCCAGCTCCGCCTCCGGGTTGAAGAGGAAGGCTTCCTTGTAGCTGGAGGTCGCGCGGGTCAGCTCTCCCGCGAGCACGTCGCGGTCCCCGTCCTGCGTCAGCTTGCGCGCCTTGTCCACGTTGCGCGAGGTGCTGGGGATCTGCCGCAGGTACTCGGGCTGATCCGTGCCCGCGGTGAGCTGGCGAGGGGCGTTGGGCGGCGGCTGGTACTGGTTGCCTTCGCTGCCGCTGCCCGCGCCCACGCCGAAGTAGTAGACGAAGAAGCCCACCGCCCCCAGCACCAGCACGGTGGTCAGCGCCTTGAAGAAGAGGATGATCCCCTCGCCACCGCTGGGGGTGGAAGCGGACACGGCGGTGCGGCTGCCCCGCACGTCCTCGGGTGACAGCGTGGCCTCCTCCGACACCGGGGTGCGCGCGTTGGCCAGCCCCTGCACGGTGGCCTCCACCGTCACGTCGTTCCAGCCGGTGTCGTTGCGCGAGGAGTTGTGCGCGGCCTGCGACTTGCGCGGGATGGGGGCCAGCACGTTGGAGGCCTGCGGACGGCGTCCCCCGGTCTCGGCCGCCCCGCCCCGCCGGCGCTCCTTGTCGACCGCCAGCAGCTCCGTCTTGAAGGCCGCGGCGTTGGCCGGCCGGTCATCCGGGTCCTTGGACAGGACGCGGAGGATCAACCGCTCCATTCCCGGGGAGATGCGCGCGTCCGGACGGCGGCGCGTGGGGGGAGGAGGCTCCTCCGTGAGGTGCTTGGTCGCGAAGCCCACCGCCGAGTCGGACTCGAAGGGCAGCAGGCCCGTCGTCAGCTGGTAGAGGATGACGCCCACCGCGTACAGGTCCGAGCGGTGATCCAACACCGCGCCCCGCGCCTGCTCCGGCGACATGTACTCGGGGGTGCCGCACACGAAGCCCGCGCGCGTGAGGGCCGGGCCCTCGTCCTGCGAGTCGGTGATCTTCGCGATGCCGAAGTCCAGCACCTTCACGAAGTCCGGCTCGTTGCGGCGCTGCTCCACCATGATGTTCTCGGGCTTCAGGTCCCGGTGGATGACGCCCGCGCCATGCGCGTCCGACAGCGCGCTCAGGATCTGGAGGACGATGCGCACCACGCGCGCCTCGCCCAGCGGCCACTCACGGCTGAGGAGCTGGTGCAGGTCCTGCCCGGCCACGTACTCCATCGCGATGAAGAGCGCGCCGTCGTCGGCCTGGCCGAAGTCCAGCACGCTGATGGAGTTGGGGTGGTTGAGCCGGCTGGCCGCCTTGGCCTCGCGCTGGAAGCGCGCGACGGTGCGCTCGTCCGACAGCAGCGTGTGGCGCAGCACCTTCAGCACCACGACCTTGTCCAGCGCGAGCTGCCGGGCGCGGTACACCTTGCCCATGCCGCCCTCGCCAATCAGGGCCTCCACCCGGTACTTGGCGGCAATCGTCTTGCCGACGTATTCGTCGCCGCCCTCCGCCGAGCGCAGGAGCGTGGCGCCGCAGGCGGGGCAGTAGCGGGAAGAGTCTTCGGCTTCAGCGCCGCAGGAAGGGCAGTACACGTCAGCGTCCAGTGAGTGGGGTCGGGACTTCACCACGTCGCTCGGGTGGGGAGCAAGCCGCGTGCGCCAGGGCCCCACAACGCCGCGCGGGCCTGCTAGAAGGGACCCTCCCATGGACGCCGTGGACTACTGCCCCCGTTGTGACACCGAGAATTCCCGGGATGCCACCGTCTGCCGAGCCTGCGGCTCGGCGCTGCGCTCCGGAACGATGGTGATGGCCGTGGCGCACATCTCGTCGCGCCCCCAGGTGTCCATCCGCGTCGTACGGGCGGACGGGGGCCCCGAGTCCCTCGTGCGCATGCAGCGCGACACCCTCACCTGCGGCCAGCAGGCGGACATCGCGCTCAACGACGACCCCTTCATCATGCCCGTGCAGGCGCGCTTCTTCTTCTCCGGCGCGCGGCTCGCCGTGGAGGACGTGGGCGGCGCCAACGGCGTCTTCGTGCGCCTGCGCAACGAGCGAGAGCTGCCCGCCGGAGGCGAGCTGCGCCTGGGCCGCCAGCGGCTGGTGCTGGAGCCCATCCCCACCGCGGCGCTCGGTCCGGGCGGCACGCAGGTGTGGGGCTCGCCGGATCCGGGCTACCGGCTGCGGTTGATCCAACTGCTGGAGGGTGGCCTGCGCGGCGCGGCCTATCCCCTCAAGGACGGCGACAACCTGCTGGGTCGCGAGCAGGGGGACATCGCCTTCCCCACGGACGGCTTCGTGTCCGGGCGGCACGCGCTGCTCCAGGTGCGGGGGGACCGGCTGATGGTGCGGGACGTGGGCTCGTCCAACGGCACCTTCATCCGTCTGGCGGGGCCGACCTTCGTCGACAACGGCGACCACTTCCTCATCGGCCGCCAGCTGCTGCGCGTGGAGATCCAGCCCGTCGCGGCCTGACGCGGGCTCCACCGTCCGCGGCCTCCTCCCGCGAAGGGAGGGCCGCACGGGCCCGTGATGGCACCGTGCGGCCGGGAAGGTGTGACGCTCCGGCCTCAGCCGTAGGACTTCTCCTTCTTCTCCTGCTCCTCCTTGCAGCGGATGCAGAGCGTCGTCACGGGACGCGCATCCAGGCGCTTGGGGGAGATGTCCTCCTCGCACCGCTCGCAGATGCCGAAGGTGCCGTCTTCCACGCGCTTGAGCGCGCCGTCGATCTTCTGCAGAAGGAACTTCTCCCGGTCGCGCAGACGGAAGACCATGGACTGGGTGTACTCGGAAGCGGCCTGGTCGATTTCGTCAGGCAGGTCGTCCGTGTCGAAGGACGATTCCTCCACCAGGGTCTTCTTCGCGCTTTCGAGCAGGCTCGTTTTGCTGTCCTCGAGCATCTTCTTGTAACGCTTGAGATCTTTCTGGTTCACAGCCTGCGGCTCCGTTGGACGGGTAGAGGGGGCCTGACCCCGAAAAAAAGGGCCCGAAAGCTTTATTCATGCAGATTGCAGTGTCAAGCTGACCTGCTTCAAATCGTGGGTGCATGAGGGGCCCCTTGAGCGACAACACGAAGTTCGATCGAGAATTCTTGCGCTCGGCGCTTTCCCTGGCCGCCAAGAGCGACGTCGACCACTTCCTCTACATCTGCGACACGCCCATTCCTCCCGAGGACCTGCGAGGTCGTCCCGCGCGCAAGAAGCTCGTGTACGCGGTAACGCTGGACAAACTGGCGCAAGAGCTCCTCGCCAAGAAGGTCCGGGCGCTCGTGATTCCCGCCTATGACTACTCGCGCACCGAGCGGGTGAAGGTGGCGCTCGTGTCCGCCCTGTCCCAGGGGGCGTTCAAGGAGGGCGACCTGGTGCTCTGCATGACGGGCAAGGTGGGCCGGGCGCCGGACACGCTGATGCAGATGCGGATCGGCGGGTCGCTGGACGACCGGCTGGCCATCGAGGGCGTGAAGCTGGGCGAGGAGTTCAACTCGCAGGTGGTGGACGCGCTCATCCAGCTGGCGCTCCAGATTGGTCAGGAGGGCTTCGAGGGTCATCCCATCGGGACCATCATCACGATTGGCGACCACACGAGCGTGCTGGAGAAGAGCCGGCAGCTCACCATCAACCCGTTCCAGGGTCTGTCGGAGGCCGAGCGCAACGTGCTCGACCCGAAGATCCGCGACGCCATCAAGAACTTCTCCGTGCTGGACGGCGCGTTCGTCATCCGCGAGGACGGCGTGGTGCTGTCCGCCGGCCGCTACCTGTCCGCCAACGACGACACGGTGAAGATTCCCCTGGGACTGGGCGCCCGCCACGCGGCCGCCTCGGGCATCACGTCCACCACCCACTGCATCGCGCTCGTCGTGAGCCAGACGTCCGGCGCGGTGCGCCTGCTCAAGGGCGGCAGCATCGTGCTGGAGCTGCACCAGACGGCGCGGCGCACCTAGCGCGGCGGCCCTACTTCACGCGCTCCGGCGCCGCGGCGGGCCGCTGCTCCTCGCGGTAGATGTCCGCCAGGGCGTGGGCCTTCTCCACCTCGTCACGCGCCGCCTCCAGCGCCAGCACCCGGTCGAAGCGCTCCACCTGCTCGCGGAGCGCCTCGGTGACGACACCGCCCGCGGCGATGCGGACGGACGCGCTCTCGCGTTCGATGCGCAGGTCGGCCACGCGCTCGCCCAGCTCGCCGGCCGCGGTGAGCAGCAGCGCCGAGTCCTGCTCCGCCCGGCGCAGCGACTCGCGCGCGGACTCCAGCAGGCGCTCCGTCTGCACCCGGTCGCGCTCCAGAACGCCCACGCCCTTCGCGTCCCCCCGCTCCTGGGCCGTCTGGCACCGGCCGGCGATGTCGCCCAGGCGGGCGGTGTAGCGGGTCACCCCGCGGGACAGCTCCCCCTTGAGGGCCAGCAGCGTGGCGGCGGACTTGCGCACCTCGGAGGACTGGCGCTCCAGGTCCTCGATGAGCCGGTCGAACGTGGCCAGGGGATCCACGGGCGCCGGGGGCGCCTTCTTGCGTTTGAGGAAGCCGAACATGGCGCGTGCCTTGGGGCGCAGTCTACCCGAACGGACGGCAGAGCAGCCGCACCCGTTCCAGCGCGTCGCCCACCGGACGGCCTCCCGCGGCCAGCGCGGCCAGGTAGCGCGCGGGCGTGAGCCCGTAGACGGACAGCAGGTGCTGCAGCAACACCACGCTCTCCGTGGCGCGCCGGTCCGCGGACGCGAGCGACGCGGCCTCGCCCACCGCCTCCAGGATGTCCACCACCCGCGCCACGAGGTCCGGACCGGGCACCTCCGGCACGGCCGGCGGCGCGGGCGCGGCGGGGAAGAGCGCGTCGAAGGACGCCTCCACCGCCACGCTGGCTCCGGGCGTGCGTCCGGCGGCCACCGCCTCCAGCGCGTCCAGGTGCGGAGCCAGCGCCTCCAGTGCTTCCAGGGAGGCAGGCACGTCGCGCGGCAGCAGCGTGCGCCAGGGCGTGTCGAACTCCGTGCGGGCCCAGCGGATCTCCTCGTCGGAGAGCGGATGGTAGAAGGCACGGCCCCCGGCGGCGCGCTGCTCCAACACCAGGGACTTGAGGTCCGCGTTCTCCTCGCCCAGCGAGATGAAGCTCAGCGAGATGTCCAGGGCCCCCATGGGCGCGCGGGTGCGGCGGATGAGGTCCAGGTCCACGCGATCCTCGCCGTCGGTGATGAGCACCACCGTGGCGCGCGCGAGGTACGGGTCGCGCCCCTGCGCGGCCCGGATGGAGTCGAAGGCGGACAGGAGGGCCAGCGAGATGTCTGTCTGTCCCTCGGCGGGCGAGTCGCGGAAGAGCTTTTCAATCTGCCGGGTCGCCTCCGCGGCGGTGTCCACGCGGGCCAGCTCCGTGGGCACGTCGTTGAAGAAGCTGAAGTAGAGCGGGTCGAAGCTCTCCTCGCGCCTCGCCTTGACCCGCAGGTTGTTCAGCTCCGCGATGATCAACGCGTCCCGGAAGCGTGCCCGCGCACCGTGCATGGACCCGGACGCGTCGCAGACGTACACCCGCACGGCGGTGCGCTTCACCTTGCGTGGACGGGGCGGAGGCGCGTCATCCAGATAGGTCCGCACCAGCTGCCGGTGCGCGGCGAGGTCCTGGAGGAGCCGCCGGGGATCGGTGATGACGAAGTGGTGGACCTCGTCCAGGCTCCCCGTCGTGGCGAAGGACATCGTCTGCGTCGGATAGGGCACCTGCCGAGGAACGGCCCGCGCCGAGGCCGTGTCCGCTTCGACCACTTCCTCGGTCAGCGAATCCTCCACGTCGAAGTAGCGGGCGCACCCGGCCGCCAGGTCGAACGTGGCCAGCTGTTCCGGCTTCAGCGAGAACGCCAGGTCCGCCAGCTGCTCGTCCGGCGCGTCCGCGTCTTCGCGGCCGGAGTCCTCCGCCGCGTCCGACTCTCCAAGCCACTGGAGCCGCGCCTCCGACTCGGCCTCCTCCACCATCCGCGTCAGCCGGTGCTCCGGGGGCAGCAATGGCGTCAGCGCGCGCCGTGCGGCGGAGGCCAGCTCCGAGTCCCCTGCCTCCAGCGCCCGCTCGTAGAGCCCCTGCAGGGAGCGGTAGGCCCCCCGGGGGTCCTTCTTCGCGCCCTCTCGCACGTCGCGGACCAGCGCCTCCAGGGAGCGCGTGGGCGGCACCTCGCGCACACGCTCGCGCGCCTCGGCCACGTCGTTGCGCAGCGCCATGCTCCGCGCGCGGTCCGCGTCCGCCCCCAGACGCAGGAGCAGTTCATGGGCGAGGTCCAGGTCGCGCCGCTTCTGCACCAGGTCGATGACGTTCTCACGCGCGCGGGCGGCCAGCAGCTCCGCGATGGCCAGCCGAGCGTGGGTGGGGGGCTGCTCGCGGGTCGTGTCGCTGGGGCGCGCGAAGATCTCGAAGGGGGCCTCGTCCCCGGCCTGCGCCTCCAACGGCCGGCTGAAGAGGTCCGCCACTTTCACCGCGCGGGCCAGCCGCACGAAGCCCCGGTCCAGCGCGGTCAGGGCCCCCGCTGGCACCTCTCCAGCGCGGTGCGCCCGCTCCACGAGGCGAAGGCACTCATCGTACTCCTCCAGGGCCTGGCTCGCGCGAGCCCCCAGGCCCTGCGCGAGCGCCCCCGCCCTGCCCCGCTGGGTGCCCAGCGCGAGCAGCAGCCGGGCATCCGCGGCGGTGTGGACGCCCACCCGATCCAGCTCGCGGTCGAGCGCCACGAGCACTGGCAAGGTCAGGTCCTCCGGCCCCCGCAGCTTGCGGCCGAAGGGCCAGGACCACGCGGCCCCCCGCGCCGTGGCGGGCTGTCGCAGCGCATCCAGGCGCTGCCGCAAGGGGGTGAGTCGACGCGCCAGCACGTCTCAGCGCCGCCTTCCGTGCACGGCCGCCGCGCTCACGGCGCGGTCCGCCGCTCCAGCACCTGCCGGCTGAAGCGCCCGAAGTCCTCGTCGATGCCGCGAAGCTGCGCGGACAGCTTGCGCGCGCTGTCCCCCAGCTCCCCCGGAAGCGTCTCCAGCATGCCCAGGGTGGCCTTGAGCCGCACCAGCTCCCCCTCCTTCAGCGCGAGCAGGGGGAAGCGGCTGCGCACCAGCCGTTCGAAGGTGCGCTCCGCGTCGGCGCGACCATTCAGCGCCTCCGGGGCGGGCAGCGCGGACAACAGCTGCGTCAGCCAGCTGCGCAGGTACTTGATGCGCGACTGGAGGAAGGACAGCTCCGCCTCGGCCACCGCGGCGCGCACCGTGTCGGAGAGGAAGGCCGCCGCCGACGGGGGACGCGCCGCCATCAGCTGTCCATCCAGCCCCACCAGCGCCGCCATCTCGCCATCGGGGGCCTGCGCGGACAGCTCGCCCCGGTAGTAGGTGTACGCATCCCCGTTGAGCACGGCGTTCGGGGCAGGGGGCGGGCTGGCGACCTCGCGCGACAGCACGCGGGCATGCTCGCGCAGGCGCGTCTCCATCAGGTCGCGGCACTCGGCCAGCACCGGCTCGGCGGTCACGCCCTCGCGCCGCAGGTTCTCCGCCACCGCCTGCACCGCGCGGCCGTACTGCTCGATGCGCTCGAACGGGGTCGCCCCCAGCACCTCGCGCGCGTACGCCACGCTCAGCGGACGCAGCAGCTCCTGCTTCAACCCGACCTGCGCCGGGTCCAACGCCGTCAGCGCTTGCTCCAGCTGGGAGAGGCGCCGCGAATCCGCGGAGAGCGCATCCAGCGGATCCTTGCGGCCTCGGGGCGCGCCCGCGGGGAATGCCGCCGACACCCTGCGCCGGAGCGCGGCCACCACCCGCTGGCGCGTGTCCCGGTCGGCATCGCGCAGCCGCTCGTGGAGGGAGGGGACGGCCTCGGTGATCGTCGCGGCCAGCGCCCCCATCACCCCCAGCTCCTCCTCCAGGTTCTCCGCGAGCCCGGCCAGCCACTCCATCTTCACGCTGTCCTCGAAGGCGAGCCCCTCCGCCGCGGACGCGCTCATCTCCAGCGCCTGCTCCAGGAACCGCGCGGACGCCTCGCACAGCGCGGAGTATCCCGGCCGCAGCTCGGGGACCGTCCGGCTCAACTCCAGGACATCGCGGATGGCGACGAGGAGCGCCACGCCTCCTCGCCCTTCGCCCTGCCCCACCGTCATGCCCCGCGACAGCCGCTGCTCCAGCGCGGCCACCAGCGCGCGCGCCGCCACCAGCAGCGGGGCCCGGTTCTGGCCGTGGCGCGGCCCCGGCACCAGCTTGCCCAGGACGCCGCGCGCGGTGCTGGACACCACGCCCGCCTGCCAGTTGCGACTCAGCCCCTCCGCGGCGTTCACGTCATCGGCCGCCGCCAGCGCCGTCGCCTCGCGCTCCACGCCGCCGCCCAGCTCCTGGCGCACCTTGCCCAGCACTTCGTCGAAGGTGCGCTGCTCCAACCGGACGATCTCCAGCTGCGCCCGCTCGCGCGGGTCCACCGCGGCCTTGAGCAGCGCGTCCGCCTCCGCCGCGGGCGGGCCGCCCAGCAGGAAGAACCAGCGCAGCGCGTCCAGGTCCTCCACCGTCGCCTCGAGCGGCCGGTCCGGGCGGCGATAGATTTGATCGCGCACCACCGCCGCCTTCAGCGTCCACAGCGCCTTCACGATCGAGCGCTGCGAGAAGTACTTCGTGGGCACGTAGTCCGGCAGCTTCGACACCTGCGCCACGAGCGCGCGCTCCAGCGCGTCCGTCAGCATCTCCACGCCCTCGAGCACGTGGCCGGGCACCCGCACCTGGGCCACCGCGTCCTGGAGCAGATCCAACTGCTGGAGCGTCAGCGTGGCGCGCAGGTCCGGCCGCGTCCCGTGGACGAAGCGGTGCATCATCGCGGCCCGGCTCTCCCGCCGCGCGAAGGCCTTGGGCACGAAGCTGATGAAGCTCAACCGGTCCGCGAACGCCAGGAGCAGCTCCGGCGAGCGCGCGAGCACCTCCGTGAGGTACCGGTTGCTCGTCATCACCACGCACTCGGTGCGCCCGGCCGTCACCTTCCGGCCGTGCTTCAGCTCCCGCTCGTACATCACGTTGAGGATGGAGCGCAGCAGCATGTCCCGGCCGTCGAAGACCTCGTCCAGGAACGCGTGCACCGAGCCCAGCATCCCCTCGTCGGTGAGGTATTCGGTGCGCCCCGTCTCCGTGAGCACCTTGAAGTCCACCGGGCCGATGAGGTCCGTCTGCAGGGTGGTCTCCGCGATCTGCTTGGAGAACAGCGAGGGCAGCCCGGACACCTCGTCCGTGATGCGCCCCAGGACGGCGCTGGCGACCGCGCTCTTCGCCGTCCCGGGCGGCCCCACCACCAGCACGTGCTCGCGGCAGAGCAGCGCCAGCTCGATCTGCGTGAACAGCGTATCCCGCTCCAGGTACGTCTCTCTCAGCTCCCCGAAGAAGCGGCGAAAGGACTGGGCGGCCTGCAGGTTGGGAGGAGGCGAGGTCACGGAGGGCCAGGAGCGAACGGGGAAGGACGCATGCTACCCGCCCCCCTTCCCCTATTTGAAGTGCACCGCGCAGGCCCCGTCGGGGCAGTTGCGACCCGCGATGCGGAAGCGGTAGCGGGCCACCACCCCATACACCGCATCCGCGAGCTGGCGCAGGCCCGGCACGTAGTACACGTAGAGGAGGCGGCCCAGCGGCCGCCGGCCCAGCGCGCGAACGATGGCCTCCGCCCCTTCCAGGACGCGGCCGTCCGCCTGGATGAGCTGCATGGCCTTCTCGCACCGCTCCAGCCCCACCCCTGGAAAGGCGTCGAGCACGCCCTCGTCGCGGAACGAGAGCAGCCGCGTGCCCTGCCCGCCGACCAGCCTGCGCATCTCCCGAGCAGCCCCGCTGCAGATGCGGCAGTGGCTGTCGTAGAGGACCACGTCATGTCCCGGCGGTGTCGTCTGGAGCGTCGTCACGCGTCACCTCCCCACGGACCCAGTATGTCAACGCGGCCGGAGCATCTCATGCAGTTGTCCGTGCACCGCGCGCCAGATGTCGTGTTGCCGCTCAATGGGATCCATCAGCGCGAGCCCCACCGATGTCGCCGGAGAGCTGCCCTGGAAGGCGGAGTACTGTCGGATGCGCGTCCCTCCGGTGCCGTCATCTTCGAAGATGAACTGGTTGGTGCCGCGCAGCGGGTGGCCGTCCAGGGTGGTGATGTGGACCGTGCGCTGGGTCTCGTTGAGCTTCACGGTGATGGGGGCCCACACCGGCGGCGGCCCCTGCTCCTCCAGGAAGAGCCGGGCACCATCGGTCAGCGCGCTCGCCGCTGGCCGCAGGGAGATACCCGCCGCGCCGAAGAGCAGCTCCGGGTTGCCCACGAACGCGGCGTAGGCCTCCCGCGCGGACACGCCGGGAATGCTGCTGGCGTAGTCGGTGAGGGATGTGGGGGCTCCCGGGATGGGCGGGCTCGGATCCAGGTGGCCCAGTTGCTTGCGCGCGTACGTGTCCATCGCCGTGCCCTTGTCCAGCGTCACGCTGAAGGCGGCGGCCTGGGTCTGCTCCAGGAGCAACGCCCCCTGCTTCACCTGCTCCTTCAGGGAGCCGGTGGGCCTCGGTGGGAACGCGCCCCCCACCCCGAAGTCGAAGCCATTGCCCTCCCGCGCCCGGGCCGGCCGCGCGGGAGGCGTGGCCGGCGCGCTGGCGCCCTGGAACACCTCCACGGAGTTGGCTGGGGCCGCGGGCGCACGGGACGCCGCCTCCGGGCGCATGGGCAGGGGGCTCAAGCCCACCTCGGAGGCGCCGAGGTCGGGGAGCACGCCGGACAGCAGGGATTCGATGCGGGACATGGCGGGACACCTTCTGGAGACAGCGAGGAACCCGCCCGCTCCTTGCAGTGCCTCCGCCAATGGCCGCGCACGTGAAATCGCGCGGTTGCCTCCGCCCTGCATCCCGCGTCCGGAACGCCCGTCCAGCGGCGCGGAAGAAAAGAGAAGGGCCGGCGCCCCTCGTCGGAGCACCGGCCCTGGAGTCTCAGCCCCCGCCTCGCGGTGGGGACCTCACGGCCTTACGACTGGCGGAACTCGGCGTCCACCACGTCGTCCTTCGCGGACGGCTGGGCGCTGGAGCCCGGCGCCGCGGAGGGCTCACCGCCCGGAGGAGGCGTGGCGCCCGGCGCGCCGCCGGTGGCGCGGTACATCTCCTCCGCCGCCTTGTAGCTGGCCTGCTGGAGCTTCTCGAGGGCCGCCTTGATGGCGTCCTTGTCCTGGCCCTCGCGGACCTTGTTCAGCTCCGCCACCCCGTCCTCGATGGCCTTCGCCACGTCGGGGGTGAGCTTGTCCTTGTTCTCCTTGACCATCTTCTCCGCGGCGTAGGCCTGGCTCTCCGCCTGGTTCTTCACCTCGACCAGCTCGCGGCGCGACTTGTCGGCGGCCTCGTTGCTGCGCGCGTCGGTGACCATCTTCTCCACTTCGTCCTTCGACAGACCGGACGAGTGGCTGATGGTGACCTTCTGCTCCTTGCCGGTCGCCTTGTCCTTGGCGTTGACGTTGAGGATGCCGTTCGCGTCGATGTCGAACGTCACCTCAATCTGCGGCACGCCGCGCGGCGCCGGGGGCATGCCGGTCAGGTGGAAGCGGCCGAGGCTGCGGTTGTCGCCCGCCATCTCGCGCTCACCCTGCAGCACGTGGATCTCCACCTGCGTCTGGCCGTCCGCCGCCGTGGAGAAGGTCTCCGACTTGCGCGTGGGGATGGTCGTGTTGCGCTCGATGAGCTTCGTCATCACGCCGCCCAGCGTCTCCACGCCCAGCGACAGCGGCGTCACGTCCAGCAGGAGGATGTCCTTCACCTCGCCGGAGAGCACGCCCGCCTGCACCGCGGCGCCCACCGCCACGACCTCGTCCGGGTTCACCGTGCGGTTCGGCTCCTTGCCGAACAGCCGCTTCACCGCCTCCTGCACCATGGGGATGCGCGTGGTGCCGCCCACGAGCACGACCTCGTTGAGGTCCTTGGGCTCCAGGCCCGCGTCCTTCAGGCACTTGCGGCACGGCTCCAGCGAACGCTCCACCAGAGGGCCAATCATCTGCTCGAACTTGGCGCGCGTGAGCTTCACGTTCAGGTGCTTGGGACCGGACGCATCCGCCGTGAGGAACGGCAGGTTGATGTCCGTCTGCATCGCGCTGGACAGCTCGATCTTGGCCTTCTCCGCCGCCTCCTTCAGGCGCTGGATGACCATCTTGTCCTTGCTGACGTCGAGCCCGGTGTCCTTCTTGAACTCGCTGATCAGCCAGTTCATGATCTCCAGGTCGATGTTGTCGCCGCCCAGGTGCGTGTCGCCGTTGGTGGCCAGCACGTCCACGACGCTCTCGCCCACCTCCAGGATGGACACGTCGAAGGTGCCGCCGCCGAAGTCGTAGACGGCGATCTTCTCATCCTTCTTCTTGTCCATGCCGTACGCGAGCGCGGCCGCGGTGGGCTCGTTCACGATGCGGCGGACGTTGAGGCCGGCGATCTCACCGGCGTCCTTGGTGGCCTGGCGCTGGGCGTCGTTGAAGTACGCCGGGACGGTGATGACCGCCTCCGTCACCTTCTCCCCCAGGTAGTTCTCCGCGGCGCGCTTGAGCTTGAGCAGCACCTGCGCGCTGATCTCCGGCGCGCTGTACTGCTTGCCGCTGATGTCCACGCGAGCGTCGCCGTTGGGGCCCCGGGCGACCTTGTAGGGGACGAGCTTCGCCTCCTCGCTGGTCTCCTCGAACCGGCGGCCCATGAAGCGCTTCACCGAGTAGACGGTCTGCTCGGGGTTGGTGATGGCCTGGCGCTTCGCCACCTGACCGACCAGGCGCTCCCCGTCCTTCGTGAACGCGACCACGGACGGCGTGGTGGGGGCGCCCTCTTCGTTGACGATGACCTTGGGCTCGCGACCCTCCATGATCGCCACCACGCTGTTCGTGGTGCCCAGGTCGATTCCGATAATCTTGCCCACGGTTCCCATCCTCCGGAAATGACTGCGTTTTTCCTACGAAATCCCGATGTAAGCCCAACGTAACCACCCCCCCCGACGTGTCAAACGCCAGGACGGGTTTCCCCGTAGGCCCGGGCACCCAATGCAAAGGTGATGACGCCCCCTGCGTAGCGCAGTGCGCAGCGGCCCTCCGAGGGCCCGTCACCTGAACGCCATCTCCACGCCACGGGTGCGTAACGCGCTCTACACCGCCGTCACCCCGCGGTAGCAACCAGGCGGTCGCAGTGGGGACCAGCTGACCGTTCAACCCCTTGGAATCACATCAAGGTGCGGCGCTGACGCCTCGCGTCAGGGGTTGGCGAGAAAAGTGCACAGTCCCCACCGCGTCAGCGCTGTCATACCGCTCCCCGCCCCTTTGGAGTCGTCCCATGCTGGTTCAGCCCCTCCGTTCCACGGACTTCCGCCGCTCGCCGACGGCGCTTCCGTCCGCGGAACCGAAGGTCGCGGTGCTGCTGAACGCGAACGCCCGCAAGGTGGACGCCCGGGTGGTCAAGCTGATGTCGCACGTGGTGCCGGAGGAGGACCTGTTCCTGTCCCGCTCGCCGCTGGACGCGCGCCGCATCGCGCAGACGGTGCTGGAGCGGGGCTACCCCACGGTGTTCACCGGCGGCGGCGACGGCACCTTCATGGGCTTCGTCAATGAGGTCCTGCAGCAGGTGGGTCCGCGCGGGAAGTTCGCCGGCCAGACGGCGCCGCGCTTCGGCATCCTCAAGCTGGGCACGGGGAACGGCATCGCGGCGTTCGTCAACGCCTCCAGCACCCGGGGTGATGGCATCCTCAACGACGTGGTGCGTGCCCGCGCGGCGGAGGTCCCCGGCGTGCGCACCATGAACCTGGTGCAGGTGAACGGGCAGCGCGCGCCGTTCGCGGGCCTGGGCGTGGATGGCAAGGTGCTCAACGACTACATCGCCGTGAAGGAGTCGCTGGGCAAGGGCCTGTTCAAGCGGGTCATGTCCGGCGGTGGCGGCTACTTCTCCGCGGTGGCCTTCAAGACGGTGCCGCACTACCTCACCAGCTCCGTGCAGGTGGAGTGCGAGGTCGTCAACGGCGCGTCGGAGGCCTACCGCCTGGGCGCGGAGGGCCAGACGGTGGGCGCGCCGCTGGCGCCGGGCGCGGTGCTCTTCCGGGGCAAGCTGATGATGGCCGCCGCGGGCACCATGCCCTTCTATGGCTACGGCTTCCGCATGTTCCCCCACGCCAATGATCGCCAGGGCTACCTGCAGCTGCGCCTGGGCCAGGTGACGCCCACGCAGGTGCTGGCCAACCTGCCCCGCCTGTGGAGCGGCCGCTGGGCGCCGGAAGGCCTGCACGACTTCCACGCCCGCGAGGTCACCATCCGCTTCGCGCGACCCATGCCCTTCCAGGTCGGCGGCGACGCGGCCGGCTATCGCGAGCAGGTCACGCTGTCGGTGGCGCCCGAGTCCATCGAGCTGCTCGACTTCAACGGCGTGCAGTAGCGCCCGGCGGTTGAAGGGCCCTGTCTTCCGGGCCCTCCCCCACGCCCAAGCACCGGCTCAGCCGCGGTCGCGCGACGCCGGGGGCTTCTCACCCGGTTCCTTGCGGCGTCCCACCGCGAACGCGTAGCTGACCCCTGGCTTCTGGTTGTGCTCGCGGTGCAGGGCCAGCTCCTCGCGCAGGGAGGCGCTGTCCTGCGAGGCGCCCTCTGGCAGGTGCGCCTCCAGGTCCTTGTAGAACGCGTCCAGCTCCGTGTCGTGCAGCGACTCCACGGACTCCGGCTCGAAGCCGGCGGTCTCCAACGCCTGGAGCAGTTCGCGGGGCAGCAGCAGCGGCGCGCCCAGGCGCTTCTCCCAGAAGTCCAGCACCGGCTTGGGCGTGAAGCGCCCCACGCGCGCCGGGAAGGTGAAGCCCACCCGTCCGCGCTTGCCCAGGAGCGGGCGGAACACACGCAGGGAGACGTCCAGCGGGTACTGCACCCGCCCCGGCACCAGGATGCCGTGGAACGGCCCATCCAGCATGCCCAGCGCGTCCGGCGCCACGCGGCGCACCTCGATGCGATCGGAGAGGCCCTGGGAGCGCACGCGCTCGCGCACGGGGGACACGAGCGCTTCGTCCGTGTCCACGGCCACCACGGAGCACTTCAGCTCCTGGGCCAACAGCACGGCGGCGCCGCCCTCGGGGCCACTGCCGAGCACCAATACCCGCGAGCCCGGCTCGAGCTGGGCCACCTTGGCGAAGCGGCGCGTGGCGTCGTCCGAACCGAACGCGCGCTGCGCCCCCGGCGGGAGGTACAGCGGGAAGTGCTCGGCGGGACTCATTCCACCCTCATATACGCACCCCGGCCGGACTTCCAGCCGCCGGAGGGCTCCAGCCCACCCTGGGGTGGTGCCCGCGCACCGCCTGCCTCACAGGTAGTAGACGATGCGGGGATCCTGGTGCAGCTCCGTGTAGATGGCCCGGCGCTGCTCCTCCGACAGCAGCAGCACCGACACGCTCAGGGACACGAACTTCCCCTTGCGGCTGTGCTGCACATGGATGGAGTCCGGGGACACCTCCGTCCCCATCTTCCGGCGGAAGAGCGAGCGCACGTGCTCCTCGAATTCGGCGGTCTCCTCGACCGTCGCCTTGCCCATCACCTTGTACTCGTAGACAGCGGGGTACTCGATGAGGGGCTTCTTCTCTTCGCCGGGAGCCTCGGGCTTGTCGGTGCCGTCCTGGGTCATGACACGTCTCTATCAGGCGGAGGGCGTCGGGCGCCTCACAACAGGTTGGCCGCCAGCTCGGCCAGCATGCTGCGCTCGCCCTTGGCCATGGTGATGTGGCCGGCGATCTTCTCGTTCTTGAAGCGGTTGACCACGTGAACGAGCCCGTTGTTCGTCGAGTCCACGTACGGGTTGTCGATCTGGAACGGGTCGCCGGTGAGGATGATCTTCGTGTTGTCCCCCACGCGCGTGAGGATGGTCTTCACCTCGTGGGGTGTGAGGTTCTGCGCCTCGTCCACGATGATGAACTGGTTGGGGATGCTGCGGCCGCGGATGTACGTGAGCGGTTCAATCTCCATCAGCCCCAGGTCGATGAGTTCGTGGTGGCCGCGCCCGGCCTTCTTGTCCGCGCGGCTCAGGTTCATCAGGAACTCCACGTTGTCGAAGATGGGCTGCATCCACGGATTGAGCTTCTCCTCGACGCTGCCAGGCAGGTAGCCGATGTCTCGGCCCAGGGGGAAGATGGGACGGCTGACCAGCAGCTTGTGGTACAGCCCCTCCTCCGTCACCTTCTGCAGGCCCGCGGCGATGGCGAGCAGCGTCTTGCCCGTGCCCGCCTTGCCCACGATGGTCACGAGCTTGATCTCGTCGTTGAGCAGCAGGTCCAGGCAGAAGGCCTGCTCCATGTTGCGCGGACGGATGCCCCAGGTGCCCTCCTTGCTCTGGCGCGCGAGCGGCACGAGCCGCGCCTTGGCTCCATGGAAGCGGGCCATGGCGGTGTGGGACGGGTTGAGTTCGTCCTTCAGCAGCACCAGCTCGTTGGGGAAGAGCCGGTCCTGGGCCGGCACCTCCACCTCGCCACCGGGCTTGTAGAGCTGATCCACCATGTCCCTGGGCACGAGCAGTTCGGTGAAGCCCGTGTAGAGGTCGGTGATCTCCACGCGCTCGGTGTCGAAGTCCTGGGCGGACAGGCCCAGGGCGTCGGCGCGGATGCGCAGGTTGGTGTCCTTGGTGATGAAGACGGCCTGGGTCTCCGGCTCGGTCTCCATCAGGTCCAGGGCGACCGCGAGGATGCGGTTGTCCACCAGGTTGCTGTCCGCCATGGACGACGGCAGCGCACGGTCGGTGAAGGCCACACGGAGCATCCCACCGTGCGGCAGCGGGACGCCCTCCTTCAACGAGCCTTCCGCGCGGAACGAATCCAGGTAGCGCGCCACCAGTCGCGCGTTGCGCCCCAGCTCGGAGAGATCGCGCTTGAACTGATCGATCTCCTCGATGACGTAGATGGGGATGATGACGTTGTTGTCCTTGAACCCGTAGATGCTGCGGGGGTCATGGAGGAGGACGTTCGTGTCGAGGATGAAGTTCTTTCGCATCGAGGGCTTCGCGACCTGACCTGGTTCGGGTGCGATTGCTGACGGCGAGCGACGACCTTGGAGGACTGCTTCCTCCAATATAGACACCGAACGAGGGGGCACCAGCCGCATTCCCGCCCGGAACGACGAAGCTCCGTCCGATAGAGCACGGCCGGGACGGGCCTCGCCAAGAGGCGTCAGGAGGTCGCGCTGGCCCGGAGGAAGGATGACCCAGGTTCTTCCCCGTCCAGCCCCGGCGATGGGGGCGACAGCGGATCATATCCGAGCATCTCCACCACCCTTTCGGGCGGAGGGCCGGAGGGCATCCGGGCCCAGGGGAAGCGCGCCTGCAACGCCTCCTCGTCGAGCGTCATTCCCTGCTTCGCCTGGAAGCGCTGTGCCCGGTGCCAGCCGCGCGTGTCCAACCGCCGCGCCAGCCGCCGCGACAGGGGGCTGATCATCGGCGAGGGCGCGTAGAGGGCGGGCTCGCCCTGCGCATCCCGCATGCAGCCCAGCTCCACCGCCCAAGCCAGCAGCCAGCGGGGCCAGCCACGTCCGGAGCGGCGCATGGCGCTGAAGCGGCCCTGGGCGGCGCCGTCCACGAAGGTGAAGCGCGGCTCGTAGATGCACGCGGCGGCGAACGTCGCGGGCATCAACGCCACGGCCTCCGCGCCGATGCGCCGGGCCATCAGGTGCAGCAGCTCCAGGATGTCGCGGGACAGCGAGAGGCCGGGGTGGAGCTGCCCGGGCAAGGGGGGACGGTTCCAGTCGAAGGGGCGCCCCGGATGCTGGAGCAGGAGGCTGTCCAGGTAGAGCAGCGGCGCCTCCGCCGCTGCATGGGTGAAGCCGACCTCCGCGCCCGTGGCCCGGCGCAGGGACAGGTCTGCGACGGGCGCGTGGTAGCGGCGGCTCAGGAAGGTGATGCGCGGCTGGAAGGGGTCCTGGCAGGACAGGCGCAGCTCGAAGGGGCCCACCCGCTCTCGCAGACGCTGGGCGAAGCCGTAGGCGTGGAGGGCGCGCTCCAGGCCCTCGCGGCTGTAGGTGCCGAAGGCCAGGCCCACGCGGTCGCCCCCCGCCTCCAGGCCCAGGTCATCCAACGAGAGGGACTCGCCCGCGGAGGCGGAGAGGTCCAGGCCGCTCAGGCGCGAATAGGTGCGGCGCGAGTGGGGACTGAGCGGTGGCGGCCGAGGCATGGGTGCGTCCTAGTCGTAACGGATGTCCACCAGGGTGAGCTCGATCTCCCCCCGGGGGCGCCGCACCTCCACGGTGTCACCCGGTGCCTTGCGCAGGAGCGCACGGCCCATGGGTGATTCGACGCTGATGCGGCCACCTGAAGCGTCGATCTCGTCAGAACCGACAATCTGGTAAGTGCTGCGAATTCCGCCCTCGTCCTCCAGGGTGACGGTAGCGCCGAAGTAGACTTTCGAGCGGTCCACCTGTTCGGCGGGGGTGACGATGGTGGCGGTGTCCAGACGCTTCTGGAGGAAGCGGATGCGACGGTCGATCTCCCGCAGGCGCTTCTTGCCGTAGATGTATTCGGCGTTTTCTGAACGGTCGCCCTGCGCGGCGGCGGCGGACACCTCTGCGGTGACCTTGGGGCGGGCCTCGTTGAGCAGTTGGAGGAGCTCGCGGTGCATGCGCTCGGCGCCCGTTCGGGTGAGGTAGCGGCGGAACGGCGCCTGCTCCCCTGCCTCGTCGTCCTCGGGGGTGTCAGGCGGGTCGTGAACTTCCTGGGACATGCTCCTGTGTATAGCCCCGGACGCTGACAGGCGGATGTTCACCGAGGGCCGGCACCGGGGGTGTCAGGAAGCAGCGGCTGCGATCGCCAGTGGAACTCGCCCGGCGCTGCTGGTAGGAAGCGCGTCGCGGGGCCGCGTGCAGGGCTCAGAGCTGTGAAAAAAAGAATAGCGAGTCGCTAGCTCAGCTGGTAGAGCACCGGCCTTTTAAGCCGAGGGTCGGGGGTTCGAGCCCCCCGCGACTCAAGCAGTGACGACGTCCCCGTCGTCTAGAGGCCCAGGACGCTGGCCTTTCAAGCCGGTAACACGGGTTCGAATCCCGTCGGGGACATGCAGGAACGCGGGGTTGGACGGGTCAAACCGTCCAACCCCGTTCGTTTCTGACCGCTCAACGTTGTTCCTTCGTTGTTCCCTCGCCGAGAACAACAGGCCCGTCGAGCGCGGGGTTCCGACATGATCCCCAAGTCATCCTAGGGCACACGCCTAGTATCACGTCAGGCCGGATCCAGGGACCAAGTCCCCTCTTCCCAGCGCTTCAGGGCCTCCTGTGCTTCGAAGGGAATGAGCCCTGTTCCCTTCGCGGCCTCTTCCAGTACCGCCTTCGCGTCAACTGTCCGGTGCCGAAGCAGAAAGACTGCCGCCGCCGTCCTCACGTCCATGCGCGGATCCGTGAAGAGCGTGGCGAGTGCATCTCGGCCTGCGTCGCCATGGGCCTTGAGCTGCTTGAACGCAGCCAGCGACTGCTTCGCGTGCTTGTTTCCGGTCTTTGGATCACCGCGCATGATGGCTTCGGTTTGTGCAGCGGCGTGCCGCGCGAACTCTTCCACGATTCTCTGAAGGTCTTCCATCACCACACCCCGTTCCGGACGTTCTCCACGGCGCGCAGTCCGAACGCACGCTGGACTTCAAAGGATTGAGTGCTCAACCACCGCCGCACAGTCATCGTTTCGGAACCCGTGATCCGATAATTGATCGAGGAGTAGATCCCACTGACCTGGGTATGAAGTGCCTTGTCGAGCGGGATGATGTTCTCGGTGTTGTGGAGCGCCTGCGGTCCGAAGCGTGCCGCGTTCCCGTCCGTCTGCTCCACGATGTGGTGCCACTCCTTGCCCTCCCCTGCTGGCCCCATGGCCCTCTTGAACGACTTGAAGGACGAGTAGCCCTTCGGCCCGCTCGACGGCGCTGCACCCTGTGCGCCTTCACCGCTTCCGCCACCTGAACCCGCCGAATCCCCTGCCTTCAGAAGGATGATGGCCGCCCCCGGCCCTCCGCTCAACACCGACGCCGCGCGTCCTACTGGCACCGCGACGCGCTCCAACGCTAGTGCGCCCTCCGACGACAGCGAGAGCACCGGCAACGTGGCTTCCGCACCCGCCGACAATCCCGTCAACGTGCGCGTCGTGGCCGAGGCCGCCCCCCAGGTCGCGATGACGTTCGTCGTCAGCCGCGCCACCTCGCGGACCTGCTCGCCCTGCGTCATGTACCGGAAGCGCTCCCAGTACTCGGGCGATGACGCGATGAGGGCCGCGACGCCAGCGGGCAGGTTGCTCAGCGCCGCGATGCTATCCATGGGGCGGGAGAGGGCCTGCCCCAGCGCGTGGTACAGCTCCACGAAGGCATCCTGTGCCCCATCCAACGAGCGGCTGATGACGTCCGCGTCGCTGTACACCTCGCCCAGGGGACGCCAGTCCGAGGCCTGGAGCTGCGCGTCCACGGCGCGGAAGACGCCGCCCTTGCCGCTGTAGAAGCGGCCCAGCTCGAAGCCGTGCGCACGGAAGGCACTGTCCCGCCATTCGACGGGTGCCACCCTCTGCTGCGTGTTTCCGTTGAGGGCCCACGCGAGGTAGCCATCCGGCCGGAGGACGGCCACCTGCTCCCGGGCGAATCGCTCCACGCGGCGCAGCAGCTCCTCGCGCGAGACTTCGCCGCCCTCCAGTACCTCGCGCAGCAGGAAGCCCGCCGCCATGCGGGGCGGAAAGTTGCCCAGAGTCACCGGCTTCTGCATCAGCTGGCCCAGCAGCCTCGCGGCCTGCACTGGAGTCAGTGCCCCGCCCGCCAGGGGACGCACGTCCTGGGCCTCCAGCCCGGCGTCCGTGAGCAGCTTCTCCCAGGAGTCCTCTTCGGACGCGCTGCGCGGCATGGCATCGCGGACCGGACCGGCCGCACTGCCGACTCTTGCCCCCGTCACTTCGACCACGGGGGCATGGCGGCGCGGCAGCCGCCCCTCGCCCTCGAAGCCTGTGCCTCCGCCCACCGGGCCACTCATGTTCAGCGTCCCGCGATGCCGCGCGGAAGGCATGGACGCGCAGCCCGTCGTCAGCACCGCCAGGGCCAGCAGCAAGGCGTCAGCGCGCATTGTCCACCCCCAGCCCCACCGAGG